>JAEZXF010000269.1 GCA_023419995.1 Pseudomonadota bacterium
ATGTAGAGCGTCATCAGGCGCACCTGGCCGCGCGCGCCGCCGCGGGCCTCGGCGACCAGGGCGTCGACGCTGCCATAGCCGAGCCACGCCCAGTGCGCGCCCATCACCTGCCCGATGCCCCACGACGTCGATTCCCAGGCCGCCTTGCGGTCGATGGCGGCGGCGCGGTCCAGCAGCGCCCAGCGGGCGGCCTGCGAGGCCGGGTTCTTCACCTTGCCCGCTTCCGGCGCGGCGAGGCCCAGGCGCCGCGCCTCGTCGCGGGCGGCGCCCGCCAGCCTGCGGTCGAAGTAGTGGCCCTCGAAGCGGATGAGCGGCTCGGCCCGCCCGGCGATCGTTGTCCCGGCGCTCAATCCGCTCTCGACATGCGCGACGGCGGCGAGCGCCGCGGCCTCGACCCCGAGCCTGTCCGCCGCCGCTCCGATTTCCTGCATCACCGTACTGTCGACCATCGCGCCGGGCCTCCGTTTCCCGCCGGACATTCTCGGCCGCGGCGGAGGGGAGGTGGACAGAGGCGCAGGCGGCGGCGCGACATTGCAATGCCATGGTCGCCTGCCTATCTGCGGCTGGCCACAACACTGCAAGGAGGCGAGGATGCTTGATCCGAAAGCGCTGCTGGACGACCTGCTGGGGTCCAAGGTGCCGGGAACCCAATCGACCGTGAGGGAAAAGGCGGGGCAGGCCGCGCAGCTGGCGCGGGACAACCCGCTCGCCACCGGCGCGCTCGCCGCGGTCCTCCTGGGAACCGGGGCAGGGCGGCAGATCACCGGATCGGCGCTGAAGATCGGCGGTCTCGCCGCCGTCGCCGGCCTCGCCTACAAGGCCTACCAGAACTATTCGAAGGGCGCCGCACCGGATGCCGCGGCGCCGGCCGGCGAGCCCGAGCTGCTGCCGCCGCCGGCAGACACGGCGTTCGATCCCGCGCAGGCGCCGCAGGGCGAGGCCGAGTTCGCGCTCGTCATCGCCAAGGCGATGATCGCGGCGGCCCGTGCCGACGGCCATATCGACGATGCCGAGCGCCGGCGCATCGCCGACCGCCTGCACCTTTCCGGCATCGGCGCGGAGGCGGAAGCCTTCCTGCTGGCCGAACTCGAGAAGCCGGTCGACCTCGACGGCATCATCGCGTCGGCGCAGACGGACGCGCAGAAGGTCGAGCTCTACACGGCCTCTCGCCTCGCCATCGAGCCGCGCACCCGCGCCGAGCGCGGCTATCTCGACATGCTCGCCGGCCGGCTCAGGCTGCCCGATGCGCTGATCGACCACATCGAGGCGACGGTGGCCGAGGCGAAGGTGGACGTCCCGGCCTGACGCCCGGGGCATGCAAGATTCTGCATGCAAGAAGTGAGGGTTGCCGGCTGCCACGAATGTCGTCAACCTTCGGTTAACGAATCGGGTTCAATCTTAAGCAAGACGGACAGGCTCTTCCTCCTCCCAAGCCGATCCGGAACTCAAGGGCGACCGCCAAGGTCGCCCTTTCTTTCGCCCTCCCTCACGACTGGTGTATTGCGCAGCCGGGGCTGGTTCTTTACCCCGTCGATGCGTTGCGGCGTTGTTCGTGACGTTTCGATGGAGCGCAGGACATTCCCATGAGCGATCTGAGCCGATGGACACCGCGCGACCGGCCGGCGCGCGCGCCGCTGGAAGGCCGCTTCGTGCGGCTGGAGCCGCTGGATCCCGCCCGGCACGGCGACGGCCTCTACGCCGCGTCGGCGACGAGCGACGCCGACGACCGCTTCCGCTATCTGGGCGAGACCCCGCCGGGCGACAGGCAGGCCTTCCAGGTGTGGCTGGAGAAGGCGGCGGCCAGCGAGGATCCGCTGCATTTCGCCGTCATCGAGCGCGCATCGGGCCGCATCGCCGGGCGCCAGAGCTATCTGCGCATCGACCCCGTCAACGGCGTCATCGAGATCGGCAACATCCTGTGGAACGACCCGGTGGCGCGGCGGCCGGCGGCGACCGAGGCGCTGTTCCTCTTTGCCCGCCACGCCTTCGACACGCTCGGCTACCGGCGCTTCGAATGGAAATGCAACGATCGCAACGCGCCCTCCAAGCGGGCGGCCCTGCGCTTCGGCTTCACCTTCGAGGGCGTCTTCTGCCAGCACATGGTCGTCAAGGGCGAGAACCGCGACACGGCGTGGTTCGCGATGATCGACGGCGAATGGCCGGCGATCCGCGCGGCCTTCGAGGCATGGCTCGCGCCGGACAACTTCGATGTGGCCGGCAACCAGAAGCGGCGGCTTGAGGACATCAGGGCCGAGACCGCCGGCCGGGCAGGAAAGGCAGGCTGATGGACCGTTCGACCCGCAACGCCGCGATCGCGGCGGCGCTCATCCTGCTCGGCTTCGGCGTGGTCGGCTACTACATGCCGGCCATCATGGTGTGGCTGGGCCAGCTGTCGCCCTTCGCGGGCGGCGCGGCGGCGGCGCTGTTCGTGCTGGCGTTCTTCGGCGTGTTCTGGCTGCGCGGCCGCAGCCAGAAGCGCAGGGAAAGATAGGCTACGCCGCGAGGCTGGCCGAAAGCAGCGTGACGCCGAGCAGGAAGACGAAGGCGGCGCCGGCGATCTCGATCGCGGCGTGGACGCGGTTTCCCGCGCGCCCGTCACCGGCCAGCGCCACCGCCCAGTTCTTCGCCGTCACCGCCATCACGGCCAGCGTCGAGACGGTGATCGCCGTGCCGAGCGCCATCGCGAACACCGAGAGGATGCCGGCCGCCCACAGGCCGTTCAGGAAGGCGAAGGACAGCACGATCAGCGCGCCGCTGCACGGGCGCAGCCCGACGGCGGCGATGGCCGCCCAGGCCGTCCGCCAGTCGAAGCGCTCGCCCGAGATCAGCGCCGGGTCGGGCGCGTGGGCATGGCCGCAGCCGCATTCCTCGCCGTGCGCATGATCGTGGTGATGATCGTGCGCGTGGTCGTGGTGCACGTGGGCCGAGGAGAGGCTGTGCACGGGGCCGCCGACGAAGGCGCGCCGCAGGGCGGGCACCGCCTTCTTCCACAGCAGCCAGGCGCCGAAGGCCGTCACCAGCGCATAGGACGCTATCTCCAGGAACCGGGTGGCGTCGTTCATCGAGACGGAGCGGCCGCGCAGGAGAAGGAAGACCGCGCCCATCATGACGATGGCGCTGACCCCCTGAAGTGCCGCCGAGATGAAGGACAGGAGCACGCCCCGGCGCAGCGCCACCTCGTTGGCGAGCATGTAGGACGAGATGACCGCCTTGCCGTGACCGGGCCCGGCGGCGTGGAAGACGCCGTAGGCGAAGGAGACGCCGACCAGCATCCACGCGCCGCCGCCGCCGTCGCGCATCGACCGCATCGCGCCCGACAGCGCGCGGTAGAACGACTGCTGCTGCGCGTTCGCCCAGTTGAAGAAGCCGGCAAACAGCCCGGTGGAGGGAAGCGCCGTCTCGACGGCGCCGATGCCGAGGGGATTCTGCGCGTGGGCGTGGCCGACGAAATGGGTGAAGACGTAGGTCAGCGCAAGGATCGCGAAGGTGACGCGCACGGCGGTCTTGTTGACGGTCATCATCGGTCCTTGCAGGTCAGTTCCAGTCGGGTGGCGAAGAGCTTGCTCAGGTCGTTGCCGCCGGGATCGTCGAAGAAGGCCTCGGTCAGCGACTGCTGGTTCATGGCGATGGCCTCGTCCGCGTCGGGCCGCACCACGGTACGGGCGCAGCCGGCGGGCAGGGCGCTGACCTTCATGCTGGCATCGTCGTAGAAGTCGATGGCGGTGTAGAAGGTCGGGTCGTAGACACCGAACCCGGTGGTCTCGCCCAGCGTCAGCGCGGATTTCGGCCTGGTCTCGAACAGGATGATGAGCTGGCTGTCCTGGAAATCGGCGATGATGCGCTCGGGCGCCTGCATCTCGACGTCCTTTCCGTCGCGGGTGACGAACTGGAAATAGTCGAACTCGGCCAGCGATTCGTGGATCGTCGCGCCGATCTGCTCCAGCTCGGCCGTGTCGAGCTCGAGGTCGGCATTGGCGTCGAAGGTCAGCAGGACGGTGCTCGAGAACAGGTCGTCGAAGCGCCAGACATGGCGCAGCGCCTCGACGTCGCCGCCCGCGCCGACGACCACCTCGAGGCTCGCCTCGGCAAGGATGTGCGGATGCGCGAGCGCGGCCGTCGCCGACATCAGCCTGCCGGCGCGGAGCCCCGCGGGG
>JAEZXF010000338.1 GCA_023419995.1 Pseudomonadota bacterium
GTCCGTCATCGCCCTGTTCCCGTATCCTCGCGGCCGCACGGGCCGCATCCTGCCGGATCGTATCCGAGCCATCTTGCCGAAGCGTCCCGCCAGCGCCAGCCCCTGTCGCAAAACCGACAGGAAAACAACGTCACGGCGACGGTCGCTTTATCCCCGCCCGACGTCGCAAACCGGCTAGGACGACGGCGATGCGTCGGACTATGAATCGGCAAGGATTTGCAGCCACACTTGCCGCTGGCGCGTTCCTCGCGCAGACTGGCCTTCTGGAGCCTAGACATGTCCGACGACGAAATCATCCTCTCCGAGCTTTCCGACGACGAGCTCGTGCAGCAGATGCACGACGACCTCTACGACGGGCTGAAGGAGGAGATCGAGGAAGGCACGCACATCCTGCTCGAGCGCGGGTGGGTGCCCTACGACGTGCTGACGCAGGCGCTGGTCGAGGGCATGCGCATCGTCGGCGAGGATTTCCGCGACGGCATCCTGTTCGTGCCCGAGGTGCTGCTGTCGGCCAACGCCATGAAGGCCGGCATGACCATCCTGCGCCCGCTGCTGGCCGAGACCGGCGCGCCCAAGCAGGGCAAGCTGGTGATCGGCACCGTCAAGGGCGACATCCATGACATCGGCAAGAACCTCGTCGGCATGATGATGGAGGGCGCGGGCTTCGACGTCGTCGACCTCGGCATCAACAACCCGGTCGAGAGCTACCTCGCCGCGATCGAGGAGCACAAGCCGGACATTCTCGGCATGTCGGCGCTGCTCACCACCACCATGCCCTATATGAAGGTCGTGATCGACACGCTGAAGGAGAAGGGCATCCGCGACGACTACGTGGTCCTCGTCGGCGGCGCGCCGCTGAACGAGGAGTTCGGCAAGGCCGTCGGCGCCGATGCCTATTGCCGCGACGCGGCGGTGGCGGTCGAGACCGCCAAGGACTTCATGAAGCGCAAGCACAACGTCCACGCCGCCTGAGCATCGGCCGGACCGGACGTCGGCGGGCCATGACCGGAAGCCGGCTTTCGTCCGGGAGGATCGGCCCGGAAGCGCTTCGCCGTCAGTTCGCGGCGCGCTCGACCCTGTGCCCGGCGTCCTGTGTCGCCTCGACCGCATTCGCGGTATCCTGGCCCATGCCGCGTATGGTGTTGGCGCAGCCTGCCGCCAGCGCGGCGACGAGGACAAGGGCGGCAAGCTTGATGGCTGGTGATGTCATGACCGTTCTCCGCATCCGCAGGGCGCATCCGATGCGCCGCATCGAGTGACGAAGATGCAACGCGCCGCGCCGCAAAAGGTTCTGGTGATCGCCTGCGGGATGCTGGCGCGCGAGGTGCTGGCGGTGAAGGAGCGGCTCGGGCTCGCCCATCTCGACCTGACCTGCCTGCCGGCGGACCTGCACTTCCACCCGGACCGCATCCCCGCCGCGATCGACGCGGCCATCGGCAAGGCGAGGACGGAAGGCTACGACGACATCTTCATCGGCTATGCCGACTGCGGCACCGGCGGCCTGCTCGACGCGGTGCTGGAGAAGCACGGCGTCGCCCGCATGGCGGGCCCGCACTGCTTCGCCTTCTACCAGGGCGAGGCCGCGTTCGCGGCGGTCGCCGACGCCGACATCACCGCCTTCTACATGACCGACTTCCTGTGCCGCCAGTTCGAGGCCTTCTTCGTCAGGCCGCTCGGCCTCGACCGCCATCCCGAGCTGGCGAAGGACTTCTTCGCCAACTACGAGAAGGTCGTCTATCTCGCCCAGACCGACGACCCCGAGCTGGAGAAGGTCGCGGTCGGCGCCGCCCGGATGCTCGGCCTCGCCTACGAGAAGCGCATGACCGGCTACGGCGACCTCGAGCCGGCGCTGAGGCGGGCGGCAGCGAAGCCCGGCGCGTGAGGCGTCGCTTTTGAAGCTGCCGCCGTCGCGCGGCAGCAAGCGGGCGGACCGCCTTCGGACAATGCTCATCACAGATGGAGGCAGCACATGGCGGACTTGATCGTGGTCTACTGGCGCGACATTCCCGCCCAGGTGATCGTCAGGAAGGGCAGGCAGAACGCCAGGCGCGAGCTGCCGCTGCGCTTCACCGAGGCGATCGACATGTGCGCGATGCGCACCGACGCGAAGGACACCGACGCCTACCTCGCCGACTGGCGCAAGGCCGATCCCGTCGCCGTCTCCGACGATCTCGAGGCCGAGGCCGACAGGGCGGCGGCCTCGCTCGACACCGAATACACCCGCGAGCGCCTGGTGGCGCTGGTCAAGGCAGGCGGCAAGGATCATGGCTGACGCGAAACCGGCTGCCGCCCAGGCGCGGAACACGGCCTACAAGCCGGCGGACATCTCGCCGCAGCGGCGGGTGCAGCGGCGCTGGTCGCTGCGCCTGTGGTCCGTGCGCCATGCGCGCGGGCTGGAGTGGTTCTACGGCCGCTTCGCCGACGTCTTCCTGGCACTGCACCCGTTCTGGCGCGCCGTCGGCTACGCCCGCGCCGAAAAGCCGGTCAAGTTCGTCGAGCGCCACGTGAAGGGCCTGCTGTTCGACTGCCGCATGTGCGGCCAGTGCGTCCTGTCCTCGACCGGCATGTCGTGCCCGATGAACTGCCCCAAGCAGCTGCGCAACGGTCCCTGCGGCGGCGTGCGCGCCAACGGCAACTGCGAGGTCGAGCCGGACATGCCCTGCGTCTGGGTTAAGGCGTGGGAAGGCGCGCAGCGCATGCGCGGCGGCACGGCGATCCTGACGGTGCAGAAGCCGGTCGACCAGTCGCTGCGCGAGACGTCGGCGTGGCTGCGCGTCACCGCGCTGGCCGCCGCGGCGCGCGAGAAGACCGGTACCGGGGAAGCCGCATGACGCCTCCGCGCCCTCCCCACGAGCGCCTGCCCCACCCGGACGAGAACCCTGCCGGGCCGCACCTGCCGCTCGACCCCTTGCCCGACCATTCGTCGCGCGGGCGGCTGGAGCGGGTGCTGCGGCGCGGCGAGTTCGCCGTCACCGCCGAGCTGAACCCGCCCGACAGCGCCGACCCGGAAGACGTCTACGAGCGGGCGCGCATCTTCGACGGCTGGGTCGACGGCATCAACGCCGTCGATGCTTCGGGCGCCAACTGCCACATGTCGTCGGTCGGCATCTGCGCCCTGCTCACCCGCATGGGCTACGCGCCGATCATGCAGATCTCCTGCCGCGACCGCAACCGCATCGCCATCCAGGGCGACGTCCTCGGCGCGGCGGCGATGGGGGTGATGAACGTCCTGTGCCTGACCGGCGACGGCGTGCAGGCCGGCGACCAGCCCGGTGCCAAGCCCGTCTTCGACCTCGACTGCATGTCGCTGCTGGAGACGGTGCGGACCATGCGCGACGAGGCGAAGTTCCTTTCCGGCCGCAAGCTCACCACGCCGCCCGCCATGTTCCTCGGCGCGGCCATCAACCCCTTCGCGCCGCCGATCGACTTCCGCCCGCAGCGCCTGGCCAAGAAGATCGCCGCCGGCGCCCAGTTCGTGCAGAGCCAGTACTGCTTCGACGTGCCGATGTTCCGCGACTACATGGCCCGCGTGCGCGACCTCGGCCTCGACGAGCGATGCTTCATCCTGTGCGGCGTCGGCCCCCTCGCCTCGGCGCGGACGGCGCGCTGGATGCGCTCCAACGTGCCCGGCGTCCACATTCCCGACGCGGTGATCGCACGGCTCGAGGGCGCGGCCGACCAGAAGAAGGAAGGCAAGCAGCTCTGCATCGACATCATCAACGAGGTGAAGGAGATCGACGGCGTCTCGGGCGTGCACGTCATGGCCTACCGGCAGGAGGAGTATGTCGCCGAGATCGTCCACGAATCCGGCATCCTCAAGGGCCGCAAGCCGTGGCGGCGCGAGCCGCGCGCCGACGACGCCCTCGTCGCCGAGCGGCTGGACCACATCCTTCACGACGCCCCGATGCAGACCCCGCAGGAGATCGTGCGCGATGCCGCGCAATAGCCGTCCCACGGCCGGCGAACCTTGATCGTGAAGAAATAACGATATAAAGAAATCTTTATATCTTCGAGGAGAGATACATGACCCGCACCATCGTCGCCTCCGCGACACGGGAAGTCGTCATCGGCTTCGACCAGCCGTTCTGCGTCATCGGCGAGCGCATCAACCCGACCGGGCGCAAGAAGCTGGCCGCCGAGATGATCGAGGGCAACTTCGATACCGTGAGGAAGGACGCGCTGGAGCAGGTGGCGGCGGGCGCGACCATGCTCGACGTCAATGCCGGCGTCACAGCCGTCGACCCCAACGCCACCGAGCCCGGCCTGCTGGTGCAGACGCTGGAGATCGTGCAGGGGCTGGTCGACATCCCGCTCTCCATCGATTCCTCCGTCACCGCCGCCATCGAGGCGGGGCTGAAGGTGGCGAAGGGTCGGCCGCTGGTCAACTCCGTCACCGGCGAGGAGGAGAAGCGCGAGGCGATCCTGCCGCTGGTCAGGAAGTACGACGTGCCGGTCGTCGCGATCTCCAACGACGAGACCGGCATCTCCATGGACCCCGACGTGCGCTTCGCCGTGGCGAAGAAGATCGTCCAGCGCGCCATGGATCACGGCATCAGGCCCGAGGACGTGGTGGTCGACCCGCTGGTGATGCCGATCGGCGCGCTGGGCGACGCCGGCCTGCAGGTGTTCGCGCTGGTGCGCCGCCTGCGCGACGAGCTCAAGGTCAACACCACCTGCGGCCTGTCCAACATCTCCTTCGGCCTGCCGCACCGCCACGGCATCAATGCCGGCTTCATCCCGATGGTCATCGGCGCCGGCATGACCAGCGCCATCATGAACCCCTGCCGCCCGCAGGAGATGGAGGCCGTCCGCGCCGCCAACGTGCTGGCCGGTACCGACAGGGACTGCGCGAGCTGGATCAGGACCTACAAGGATTTCAAGCCGGGCGAGCACGCCGCGCCGGTCGTCGCCGCACCCGCAGCGGATGCCGGCGGCGGCCGACGGCGCGGCGGCCGCGAGGCAAGGCTCGGCGCGCGGGGATAGACATGACGGCTGGCACGGCGATCCCTTCTCTCCGTTCACGGGGAGAAGGTGGCCCGATGGGCGGGATGAGGGGCAGAGCCTGCATGGCGAGGCTTGTGCCGCCCCTCATCTGCCTGCCGGCGCCGTCTCCCCGCGGACGGGGAGAAGAGGACCTGCCATGACCGCCTCGAAAGACCCGCTCGTCCTGTTCATGCCGTCCGGCAAGCGCGGGCGTTTTCCGGTCGGCACGCCGGTGCTCGACGCCGCCCGCCAGCTCGGCGTCTATGTCGAGAGCGTGTGCGGCGGCCGCGCCACCTGCGGCCGCTGCCAGGTCGAGGTGCAGGAAGGCAGCTTCGCCAAGCACGGCATCGTCTCGTCCTGCGACCACATCTCGCCCAAGGGGCCGAAGGAGGAGCGCTACGAGCGCGTGCGCGGGCTGCCCGAGGGCCGCCGCCTCTCCTGCTCGGCCACGGTCGAGGGCGACCTCGTGGTCGACGTGCCGCAGGACACGGTCGTCAACGCGCAGGTGGTGCGCAAGGCCGCGACCGACCGCGTCATCGAGCGCAATCCGGCGGTGAGGCTGTGCTACGTCGAGGTCGACGAGCCCGACATGCACAAGCCGCTCGGCGACCTCGACCGGCTGAAGGCGGTGCTGGCCAAGGATTGGGGCATAGACGACCCCGCCGTGCCGCTGCGGCTCCTGCCCCAGGTGCAGAAGATCCTGCGCAGGGAGAGCTGGGGCGTCACCGTCGCCGTCCACCACGACGAGGACGAGGCGCGCGCCGAAATCCTCGCCATGTGGCCCGGCCTGCACAACGAGGCCTACGGCATCGCCTGCGACATCGGCTCGACCACCATCGCCCTGCACCTCGTGTCGCTGCTGTCGGGCCGCGTCGTCGCCTCGGCCGGCGCGTCGAACCCGCAGATCCGCTTCGGCGAGGATCTGATGAGCCGCGTCTCCTACGTGATGATGAACCCCGACGGCCGCGAGGCGATGACCTCGGCCGTGCGCGAGGCGGTCAACGGGCTGATCGACAAGGTCTGCGCCGAGGGTGGTGTGCAGGCCGACGACATCCTCGACGCCGTCTTCGTCGCCAATCCGGTGATGCACCACCTGTTCCTCGGCATCGACCCGACCGAGCTCGGCCAGGCGCCGTTCGCGCTCGCCGTGTCGGGCACGATCCATACCTCGACGGCGGAACTCGGCCTCAACGCCAATGCCGGCGCGCGCGTCTACCTCCTGCCCTGCATCGCCGGACATGTCGGCGCCGACGCCGCCGCCGCGACGCTGTCGGAAGGCCCGCACCGCCAGGACGCGATGATGCTGCTGGTCGACGTCGGCACCAATGCCGAGATCGTGCTCGGCAACCGCCGCCGCGTCGTCGCCGCCTCCTCGCCCACCGGCCCGGCCTTCGAGGGCGCGGAGATCTCGGCCGGCCAGCGCGCCGCCCCCGGCGCGATCGAGCGGGTGCGCATCGACCCGGAGACCCTGGAACCGCGCTTCAAGATCATCGGCTCGGAGAAATGGTCCGACGAGACCGGCTTCGCCGCCGATGCGGCGCGCCTCGGCGTCACCGGCATCTGCGGCTCGGCCATCATCGAGGTGGTGGCGGAGATGTACCTTTGCGGCATCATCTCCGAGGACGGCGTGGTCGACGGCGGCCTCGCCGCGCGCAGCCCCCGCATCGTGCCGAACGGCCGCACCTTCTCCTACCTGCTGCACGACGGCGCGCCGCGCATCGCCGTCACCCAGAACGACGTCCGCGCCATCCAGCGCGCCAAGGCCGCGCTCTCTGCCGGCATCCGGCTGCTGATGGAGAAGCAGGGCGTGACGCAGGTCGACGCGATCCGCTTCGCCGGCGCCTTCGGCTCGTTCATCGACCCGAAATACGCGATGGTGCTCGGCCTCATTCCCGATTGCGACCTCGCCGCGGTCAAGGCCGTGGGCAACGCCGCCGGCACCGGCGCGATGATGGCGCTGCTGAACCGCGGCCACCGCCGCGAGATCGAGGAGACGGTCACCCGCATCGAGAAGATCGAGACCGCGCTGGAGCCGCATTTCCAGCAGCTTTTCGTCGACGCGATGGCCCTGCCGAACAAGGTCGATCCGTTCCCCAGGCTCTCCGCCGCGGTGAAGCTGCCGCCGCGCAAGGCGGTCGCCGATGCCGGGGCACAGGGTGACGCCGCCCCCCGCCGCCGCTCGCACGAGGAGCGCATGGCGCGGCGCGGGCGGGGATAGTCCGGCTATCCCACCGCGACCACGACGCGCTCGGGCAGCATCGAACCGTCGGTCCAGATGCGGATGCGCGTTTCGGTGGTCGGTGTGGGATAGACCACCCACTCGGTCGCCTCGGCGTCGTCAAACAAGACCAGT
Source organism: Pseudomonadota bacterium (assembly GCA_023419995.1). GTDB lineage: Bacteria > Pseudomonadota > Alphaproteobacteria > Rhizobiales > Rhizobiaceae > Aerobium. Next base: position 7,337 of record JAEZXF010000338.1, read on the forward strand.
TCGCCAGGTGTCGGAATGACGCCATCGAATTGCGGCGCAGCCGCTTGCGCGACCTCTTCAGGAGTCCCGACCACCAATTCGGTTCCAGCCTCTTCATGGTAGGCGCACGGCACAGATATGCAGCGGCCATTGAAGAGGATTCGGATAGATTCGACGTCGGGCGTCGGATTCTCCGGCCGACCGATATCGGAGAGGAAAAACTGGAGATAGGGCGGGGAAATCTTTCTGACTATGCTCATTTTCGATCGACGTCGCGTATGGGTGGTCTTCACCCCAGAGCGATGACGACATCGTCTGGTTCGGTCGGATGGTTCGTCCAGATGCGAACTCTTGTTTGCGTGCCGGGCACGTCCATAGAGAGAATTTCCGGCATATTTACATCGAAGAGCAGAACCTTCAACTGCGGTGTCTGGAGCTGGCCGTCGAAGCGGGGCGGTTGGGGTTGCGAGGGAAGCTCGTCGAAGGGACCAAGCGTGATCCTGGTGTCGCCGTCATTCCAGTAGAGGCAGGTGACGACGAGGCACTCGCTGGTTCCAAAAATGCCAACCGCTCCATACTCGACCGGGACATCGACATCCATCGAGCCGGCGACATAGAAGCTCACATATTCCGGCGCGACGGAAACGGTTTTTACGCTCATTTCTTCCTCCCGAGATAATGACGAAGCAAACCACCCTGACTTGCGCTGCACCCGAAGCAATGCGGATATATTCGTGTTGGCATTCCCATAGACCTTGGCATCTGGTGATCGCCTATGAAACTGCCTGATCTTGTGCCGGAGTCAGTCTTCCCGCACCAATGACAACCCCGCTCCCGGCCGATCCGGTCGATTTCCCGTTGCTCGGCCCGCGTCAGACGACGATTGGTAGGCGGTGCGGGCGTCCATTCCCATGCGTTGGGCCCTACTCCCGCACCAGTATCC
>JAEZXF010000427.1 GCA_023419995.1 Pseudomonadota bacterium
CCCCCCACGTCCCTCGCTCCCATTCCCTGAAGACGTAGCCGGTCGGGAATCCGCCGCGCCTCTGACGAGGCTGGCCGCACCGCGCCCGATGGCGATCGCGCAGGTCGCGGAAGGCTTTGCCCGGCCGGGCGCCGGCGGGGCGCGCGATGCGCTTTCCACGCATCGGCCGGCATCTGCCGCATCCAGTGAAGGATATGCACCAGCCATGTACATCACGGTCGACAATGGCGGAACGTTCACCGACTTCTGGGCCTTCGACGATCGCCGCTCGTTCCGCGTCAAGACCCGGACCACGCCGCACGACCTGTCGGAGTGCCTGTTCGAGGGGCTGCGGCTCCTGTCGGAGGAGATCTATCGCACGGCCGACCTGACGCGGCTGCTGCGCGAGACGCGCAACATCCGCTACTCCACCACGCAGGGCACCAACGCCCTCGTCCAGCGCAAGGGGCCGCGCGTCGGCGTCGTCCTGGCCGATGCCGACGTCGTCCAGGCCATGCGCCGCCACGACGAGGCGGCGGGGCTGCTCGAGGCGCTGGTCGGCGAGCGGGTAGAGGTGATGGACCCGGCCGAACTCGAAGCATCCGCGCCCGGCGACGAGGCGGCGGCCGACGCCGTGATGTGGGCCGTCAACCGGCTGACCGCCCGCGGCGCGAACCGGATCGTCGTCAGCCTCGGCTCGCGGGCCGCCGAGCTTGCCTTCGCCCGCCATGCCGGCAGGCGCTTTCCCCAGCATCTCCTCGGAACCGTGCCGATCCTGATGGCGTCGGACGTCACCGGCGATGCCGACCCGGCGCGGGCGACGTGGACGGCCGTGCTCAACGCGTTCCTGCACCCGGCGATGGAACGCTTCCTCTACAACACCGACAACCGCCTGAAGACGATGAAGTTCTGGTCGCCGCTGCTGGTGTTCCGCAACGACGGGCTGGCGGGCCGGGTAGCCAAGACCTCGGCGATCAAGACCTACGGCTCCGGCCCCGAGGGCGGCGTGCGCGGCGCGGAGGCGCTGGCGAGACGCTACGGCTTCGAGCATCTGGTGACGCTCGATGTCGGCGGCACGACCACCGATATCGGGGTCGTCGAAGGCGGTGTCTCCCCGCGCCACCGCTTCGGCAGGCTGGAAGCCGTCGAGGTCTCCATCCCGATGTCCGAGATGCGCTCGATCGGCGTCGGCGGCGGCTCGATCATCCGCATGGTGGAAGGCGGCATCAGGGTCGGGCCGGAAAGCGTCGGCGCGGCGCCGGGGCCCGCCTGCTTCGGCTTCGGCGGGACGGCGGCGACGATCACCGACGTCAAGCTCCTGAAAGGGGTGATCGACCCCGGCCGCTATTTCGGCGGGCGCATGCAGCTCGACGCCGCCCGAGCCCGCGCCGCCATCGAGGCCAACATCGCCGTTCCGATGGGCATCGACGCCGAGCGGGCCGCCGACGCGATGGAGGAGGCGTGGGTGGAGGCGGTGGCGCATCACCTGCGCGGAACCGTGCGGCCGAAAAGCGTGCTCGGCGCGTTCGGCGGCGCCGGGCCGTTCTGCATCTGCGCCATCGCCGACGCCGTCGGCGTCAGCCAGGTGATCGTGCCGTCCATGGCGGCCGTGTTCTCGGCAAGCGGCATCGGCGAAAGCGACATCGGCCACCGCTACGAGGCCGCCGTCTCGGCCGACGATGCCGCCCGCCACGTCGAGGAGCTGACGAGGCGCGCCCGCGCCGACATGTTCGCGGAAGGCTTCGATCTCGAACGCTGCACGCAGGGCTGGACGCTGATCGACGCCGACGGAAAGGCGCATGCGCTGGATCCGCTCGACGCGGCCGGCCGGGTCGCCGCGCTGGGCGGCGGCATCTGCATCATCAGCCTCATGGTCTCGCACCCGATCGGCCACAACGCGCAAGGCGCGGCCGGCAAGGCGGAGCGCAGCGAGGCGAAGGCATCCGGCACCAGACGGGTCCGTTTTCCGGGCGAGGGCGAGACCGATGCGCCGGTGTTCTTGATGGAGGATCTGGCGCCGGGAATGGCGGGCCGCGGGCCGGCGATCATCGAGGATCCCTATTTCACGCTGCCGCTGCCGGCGGGCTGGAGCTTTGCGGTCACCCCGCACGGCGACGTCTCGCTGTCGCGCGGGTGAACGGGGATGTCCGGGGGAGAGGCAGGGAAATGAAGGTTCACGTCACCGAATATCTGCGCATCGACCTCGACACGGAGATGTGGGAGTGCCGCTGCTGCGGGCACCGGCTGATCTCGGCGCGGGAGAACTACAAGAAGGGGACGCTGGTCCACGCCCGCGATCCCCGCGAGATCCACCGCCCGTTGATCGACCCCGCCGATTTCGAATACACCTTCGCGCCCGATCCGGAGCTGTGCGTCATCTACGAGTTCTACTGCTCGTCCTGCGGCACGCTGATCGAGACCGAGTACCAGGTGCCCGGCCACATGCCGACCCATGACATCGAGTTCGACATCGACGCCCTCAAGCGGCAGTGGGCCGAACGCGGCGAGGGCGCCAACCCGGACATCGGCCCGGACATGGGGCCGGACACCGATTTCATGCCGCACCGGCATGAGCACGGCCACCATCGTCACTGAGCAGGATCGCAGGAGGCAGGCATGAACCGCATCGCGGTGGACATCGGCGGCACCTTCACCGACTGCGTCGTGGCGCATGGCGGAAAGGTCGTGCATTCCAAGGCCCTGACCACGCATTTCAACCTGGCGCTCGGCTTCAACGAGGCCGTCGACGCGGCCTGCGAGGAGCTCGGCGTCGAGCCGGGCACGCTCTACGCCGCCGTCGATTCCATCCGCTACGCGACGACGCTCGGCACCAACGCGATCATCGAGCGCACCGGGCCGAAGCTCGGCCTGCTGATCACGCACGGCTTCGAGGGCACGGTGGCGCTGTCGCGCGGCCGCGGCTACGGCGAGGGGCTGGACGCGGAAGCGATCCGCGACCTTTCCAACGCCGACCGGCCGGAGCCGCTGGTGCCGCTGTCGCTGGTGCGCGGCGTCCACGAGCGCTGCGACAGCACGGGACGCGTCCTCTACCCGCTGGACGAAGGCCTGCTGCGCCGGCAGATCAAGGAGCTGGTCGACGAGGGCATCCAGGTCCTCGTCGTCTGCCTCGCCCATTCCACCTCGAACCCGGCGCACGAATTGCGGGTGCAGGAGATCGTGCAGGAGGAATATCCCGGCCACCTGCTCGGCGCGATCCCGGTCATCCTCTCGCACCAGGTCTCGGGCCGCAAGGGCGAGTACGTCCGCGCCTCGTCAACGATCATGGACGCCTACCTGCACGGCATCATGTATCACGCGATGGCCGATCTGGAGGCCAATCTCGGCGAACTGGGCTACTCGCGGCCGATGCTGCTCGTCCACAACACCGGCGGCATGGCGCAGCTGAATTCGACGGATGCGCTGCAGACGGTGCATTCCGGCCCGGTCGCCGGCATCTTCGCCTCGGAGCATCTGTCGCGCGCGTCGGGTCTCGGCAATATCGTCGCCACCGACATGGGCGGCACCTCGTTCGACATCGGCCTGATCGTCGAGGGCGGCTACAAGCACTACGATTTCTCGCCGGTCATCGGCCGCTGGATGGTCACCGCCCCGATGGTGCATCTGGTGACGCTGGGTTCGGGCGGCGGCTCCATCGCCAGCCTCGATCCGGTCTACCAGACGATCAAGGTCGGCCCGAAATCGGCCGGCTCGCAACCCGGCCCGGCCTGCTACGACCGCGGCGGCCTGAACCCGACCGTGACCGACGCCGACCTCCTGCTCGGCTATCTCGATCCCGACAACTACGCCTCCGGCAAGATTCCGCTGCGCCGCGTGCGCAGCCTGATGGCGATGGAGGACATCGCCGACGACATGGACATGGACGAGATCGCCGTCGCCCGGCTGATCAAGGCGACGGCGGACCGCGACATGGCGACCGGCCTCATGCGCGAGCTGCGCGCCAAGGGCTACCAGCCGGAGGACTTCACCATGCTCGCCTATGGCGGCAACGGCCCGCTGCACGCCTGCGGCATCGCCCGCACGGCCGGCATCGACCGGGTGCTGGTGCCGCCCTATTCGTCGGTGTTCTCCGCCGCCGGCGGAGCGTCGATGAGCCCGCTGCACTTTCACGAGCACACGCAGATGATCCCGCTCTGCAACCACCGCAAGGTTGGCACCAGGGCGAAGCAGATGGTGTTCTGGGACGATTTCGACGCCCTGAACCGGATCGTCGAGCGCCTTGAGGAACGGGGCAGGGCGGAGCTGGCGCGGCAGGGCATCGGGCCGGAACGGACGAGGCACCGGCTCGAGCTCGACATGCGCTACGGCTCGCAGAAGATGGAGGCCGCGATCGTGGCCGACACCAGCCGCTTCACCTCGATCCGCGATCTGCTCGAGCTGATCGGCAAGCTGGCGAGCGACTTCGAACGCCGTTTCGGCAAGGGCACGCCCGCGCCCGAGAGCGGCGTGTGGATCGTCAATTTCCGCGTCGCCACCTTCGTCGAGGATCAGGCCATCGACCTCGGCGACGTGACACCGCCGGAAAAGAAGCTTGCGCCCCCGCCTTCCACCGGCACGCGCGACTGCCATTTCCCCGGCATCGACGGCGCGGTGAGGACGCCCTGCTTCGACGGGCGCGCGCTCACGCCGGGCGTCGTCATCGACGGTCCCGCCATCGTCAATCCCGGCGCCACGACATACCTGGTCGAGCCCGGCTGGCGCATGGAAGCCGCCGCCAACGGCGCGGTCTGGTTCATGCGCGACGGCGCCAACTCCTGAAGGAAAGGGACCGGACATGCAGATGACGGCCAGAAACGTCGCCGACGGCCCGGCAAAGCCGCACGGGGTCGATCCGAAGGATCAGGAACTGATCGACAGGTTCCTGACGACGAACGC
>JAEZXF010000529.1 GCA_023419995.1 Pseudomonadota bacterium
GGAGGGCGCGGCGCGCGCCGCGGTCAGGACCTCGGGCGAGCCCTGGACGGACGGCCGATCGGGCCGCCCCGAGAGGCAGGCCGCGCCGCCCGCTTCGTCGGCGCGGGCGAGCGACGGCGGGGCGAAATCGGCGCGGATCAGCCCCTTCGACGGGCTCGCCTTCTTGACCTCGGCGAGCAGCGCCAGCCGGCCGGCCGCGTGCTTCGCCTCGATGGCGGCGCGAAAGCCGCGCGGCGCCGGCGCGTCCGCCGCGCGCGCCTTGACCTCCGCCAGCGGCAGCGCGGCCTTGGCCGCCGCGATCTCCTCGCGCTTGTAGGCCTCGATGCGGCGCAGGATGTCGCTCATTCCGGCTTCACCCGGTTCGAGACGTGGGCGAGAAGCTGCAGCACCGACGCGGCGGAGCCGTTGTCGATGGCATGCGCAGCAATTTCAACGCCTTCCGCGAGGTTCCTCGCCTTGCCGGCCACGACCAGCGCGCCGCCGGCGTTGAGCACCGAGATGTCGCGGTAGGCGTTCTTCTCGCCGGCGAGCACGGCCCGCAGCGCCGCCGCGTTGTGGACGGCGTCGGCGCCCTTCAGGTCCTCCGGGCGCGCCCGGGCCAGGCCGACCTCCTCGGGCGTCACCTCGAACGTCCTGATCTTGCCGCCCTCGACGGCTGCGACCTGCGTGGTGCCCGCCGTGGTCATCTCGTCGAGACCCTGACCGTGGACGACCCAGACGGCTTCGGAGCCGAGGTCTTTCAGCACCTCGGCGACCGGCTCGACCCATTGCGGCGAGAACACGCCGACGAGCTGGCGCTTGACGTCGGCGGGGTTCGACAGCGGCCCGAGAAGGTTGAAGATGGTGCGGGTGCCGAGCTCGACACGCGTCGGCCCGACATGGCGCATCGCCGAGTGGTGGAGCGGCGCGAACATGAAGCCGACGCCGGCTTCCTCGATGCAGGCGGCGATGGCGTCGGGGCCGATCTCGATGTTGATGCCGAGCGCGGCAAGCGTGTCGGCCGCGCCGGATTTCGACGACAGCGCGCGGTTGCCGTGCTTGGCTACCGGCGCGCCGGCACCTGCGACGATGAAGGCCGCGCAGGTCGAGACGTTGTAGGAGCCGGAGGCGTCGCCGCCGGTGCCGACGATGTCGATCGCGTTGGCGGGCGCCTTCACCGGCAACATCTTGGCGCGCATCGTGGCGACGGCGCCGGAGATCTCTGCCACGGTCTCGCCGCGCGTGCGCAGCGCCATCAGGAAGCCACCGATCTGGCTCGGCGTCGCCTCGCCCGACATGATGATGTCGAAGGCCTCGCGCGCCTCCTCGAAGGAGAGGGGCTTTCCGTCCGCGACCTTGGCGATGTGGGCTTTCAGGTCCGCCATGGCCGCCTCAGAAGCTCAGTGCCTGCTGGATCGCGCCGCGATCGACCGTGACCTCGTACTGGCCCTGCAGGCGCGCGACGAGCTGGTCGAGCAGGTCGTCGGCGAGGCCGCCGGCGAAGCGGTCGCGGATCTCCTGCGGCACCGAATCCGGGCCGGCATCCACCGGATGCACCACGTCGGTGACGTGGAAGACGATCTGGGTGTCGGCGTTGGCGCCCGCGGCGACCCCGGTGCCGCCGCGCGCGACGCCGAAGGCCGCGGCAATGCCGGACTGGCCGAGGTCGCTGTCGGTTCCGTCGCGCTTCAGGCCGCGGCGCGTCTGCGCCTCGATGCCGAGCTCGGCCGCCAGCTCGGCGATCGGCCGGCCGCCGGCGAGCGCCTTCTCGACCTCGACGGCCTTGGTCGCGAGCCGGGTTTCCGCCTCGTTCGCCGTCCAGTCGGCCGCGACACGGTCGCGCACCTCGTCGAGCGTACGGTCGCGGGCAGGAGTGATCGCCTCGACCTCGAAATAGATGTAGCCGACGGCGCCGAGCGAGATCGGCGGGTTCTCCATCTCGACCTCGCTCTCGAAGGCCTCGCGCAGGAGGTCGTTCGACTGCGGCAGGTCGGTCAGGATGGTGCCTTCCGGCGTCCGGCCGCCCCGGTCCACGGCCTCGACGGTCACCACCTTGAGCCGCTGCTTGGCGGCTGCCTCGATCATGGTGTCGCCGCCGGCGCGGGCATCCTCGTAGGCGTCGTGCACGTCGAGCAGCACCCGGTTCGCCTCGTCCATGGCGAGCTCGTTGCGGATCGTCGCCGCGACGTCCTCGAAGGGCGACACGCGCTCGGGCACGATCTCGCTGACGCGCAGCAGGATCGGGCCGAACGCGCCCGGCACCACGCCGCTCACCTCGTTCGCGCCCAGCGCGAACGCCGCCTCGGCGATGGCGGGGTCGGCCACGCGGTCCTTCTCGAAGGTGCCGAGCAGCACGTCGGCCATGGTCTTGCCCTCTGCGGCCGCGACGTCCTCGAAGGTCGCGCTGCCGGAACGGATGCGCTCGAGCGCGGCGCCAGCAGCCGCCTCGTCGGCGAACACGATCTGCTGGATGGTGCGGCGCTCGGCCGCGGTGAAGCGCTTGATGTTGCGGTCGTAATAGGCGCGCACCTCGTCGTCGCTGATCGCGGCGGGATCGGCGATGTCCTCGGGCTCTAGCTTGATGTAGGCGATCTTGCGGTATTCGGGCGCGGCGTAGCTGGCCTTGTTCTCCTCGAACCAGGCGGCGACCTCGGTCTCCGACGGCGCGTCCACCGGCTCGACCAGCGAACGCGGCAGCACCAGGTACTCCACGGTCCGGTCCTCGCCGGAATAGAGCGACACGGCGCGCAGAAGCGTGTCCGGCACCTTCATGCCGTCGGACACCGCCTCGACGATCTGCTGGCGCACGGCGACCTGGCCGCGGTTCTTCAGATAGTCGTTGGGCGACATGCCGACCTGGCGCAGCACCCATTCGAACTGGTTGCGGTCGAAGCGACCGTCCGGGCCGCGGAACGCCGGATCCTGCGCGGTCAGCGCCGCGAGGCGGTCGCGCGACAGGCCGAGCCGCATCTCGCGCGCCTGCTCGTCGAGCACCGCGCCGGCGACGAGCTGCGCCAGCACCATCTGGTCGATGCCGAAGGCCTGCGCCTGCTCGCGCGTGATCTGGCGGCCGAACTGCTGCGAGAACTGCTGGACCTGCCGGTCGTAGGCAAGACGGTACTCGGTGACCGACACGCGCGTCTTGCCGACGCTGACGACGTGCGAGCCGAGCCCGCCCATGATCTGCCCGGAAATGCCCCACACCGCGAAAGAAAGCACCAGCATGATGAGGAGCAGCTTGGCGACCCACGTTCCGGCGGCGTTTCTGAGGATGGTGAGCATGTCGTCTTCCGGTTGGCTGATGCGAGCAACGGCAATACCGTTCTTACCGGCCGGTGTCGATTGCTTTGTGCCCGGTTTTTGCTAGGAAGCCAGCCAACATGGCCAAAGCAAGGAAGGAGCTCGCCCGATGACCCCCGGTATCCGCCCGCTCGTCGCCGGCAACTGGAAGATGAACGGCACCAGCGCCTCGCTCAGGGAACTCGTCGCCATCGGCAACGGGTTCATGAGCGGCCTCGAGACGGAGACCGACGCGCTCATCTGCCCGCCCGCCACGCTGCTGTCGCGCGCGTCCGAGGTGCTGGGCAAGGGGCCGGTCAGGACCGGCGGCCAGGATTGCCACGCCGGCGAGAGCGGCGCCCATACCGGCGACGTCTCGGCCGAGATGCTGAGGGACGCGGGCGCCTCGTGGGTCATCGTCGGTCATTCCGAGCGCCGCACCGATCACGGCGAAACCGATGCGGCGGTCGCCGCCAAGGCGCAGGCGGCATGGCGCGCCGGCATCGGCGCCATCATCTGCATCGGCGAGACGCGGGCCGAGCGCGAGGCGGGAGAGACGCTCGCCGTGCTGTCGCGCCAGATCGCGGGGTCTGTGCCGCCGGACGCCACCCATGCCAATGCCGGCGTCGCCTACGAGCCCGTCTGGGCCATCGGCACCGGCCTGACGCCGTCGGCGCAGGACGTCGCGGCCGCCCACGCCCATATCCGGCAGGAGCTGGAGAAGGCCGTCGGCGGCGAGGCGGCGAAGATGCGCATCCTCTACGGCGGCTCGGTCAAGCCGTCGAACGCGATCGAGCTTCTGGGGACGGCGAATGTCGACGGCGCGCTCGTCGGCGGCGCCAGCCTCAAGGCGTCCGACTTCCTCGGCATCGCCGAGGCCTATCGCTCTCTGTGAGGCGGATTTTTCGCGCCGCCGCCTTTTTTGCTCCGCACCGCGGGGCCATATGGGTTGGAAAGCGCGGCGAAGCCGTGTATTGAGCCGCGTCCGCAGCAGCGCTCTCTGCTGCCCGCGGTTGCCAGTTCCGGAAGCTATCCCATGCAGACACTCCTCATCGTCATCCACCTGATGGTCGTCCTCGCCCTCGTCGGCGTGGTGCTGTTGCAGCGTTCGGAAGGCGGCGGCCTCGGCATCGGCGGCGGCTCCGGCTTCATGACCGCGCGCGGCGCCGCCAATGCGCTGACCCGCACCACGGCCATCCTCGCGGCGGCGTTCTTCGCCACCTCGCTGGCCCTGTCGCTGCTGGCGCGCTACGGCGAGCAGCCGATCGACATTCTCGACCGCATGCCGCAGGCAGGGCAGGAGCAGGGCGTGCCGTCGGGCGGCGGCGTCCTCGACCAGCTCGGCGGCTCCGACACGCCCGCCGCGCCGGCCACCCCGGCCGAGCCGCAGGTGCCGAGCGGCCAGTAGACAGGATCGCGCCGGGCCTTGCCGGCTGCATGACCCAAACAAAAAGCCGGCGGAAACCGCCGGCTTTTTTCTTGGATGCGCCCGCCGCGTTCAGCGGGTGACGAACACCGAGCATCCCGCGTGGCGCACGACCCGGCCCGCCGTCGAGCCGATGAAATAGTCCTGAAGGCCCGGGCGATGCGAGGCGACGATGATGAGGTCCGCCTTCTTCTCCTCGGCCAGCTCGAGGATCTGGTTGCCGGGATGGCCGGTGCGCACGACGATCTCCGCCTTCACGCCGGCGTCGGCGGCGATGGTCTTCAGCTTCTGCTCCGCGTCCTGGCGCGACTGCTCGATCAGGCCGGCCGGCAGCTCGATCGCCACGTAGCCCGGCAGCTCCTCGAGGATGTTCACCAGCACGATATGCGCGTCGCCGCCGCCGAGCCGGACGGCGAGGTCGAGGATGCTGCGTCCCTTCGTTTCCTGGGAAAGGTCGATGGGGACGATGATGGTCTTGTACATGGCGTTCTCCCTGATTGCTGCGCCTGTCCGTCGCTGAAAACCTAACCAGTGCTAAAGCAGCCTCATTGCGATGGATCAAGCACCTGCTACGACAAGGTCTGCGTTTTCGGCAAGGCTGGTTTGCTTGGGATAACACACCCGGTGCGATTTTCCGCTGGCGGAATCATGCGCACGACGCTAAGCGTCGGTTCCCATGGCCCGATATGTTTTCATCACCGGCGGCGTGGTTTCCTCACTCGGCAAAGGCATCGCCGCAGCAGCTCTCGGAGCGTTGCTGCAGGCGCGTGGCTACCGCGTGCGGCTGCGCAAGCTCGATCCCTATCTCAATGTCGATCCAGGCACGATGAGCCCGTATCAGCACGGCGAGGTGTTCGTCACCGACGACGGCGCCGAGACCGACCTCGACCTTGGCCACTACGAGCGCTTCACCGGGCGCTCGGCCAACCAGCAGGACAACATCACCACCGGCCGCATCTACAAGAACATCATCGAGCGCGAGCGGCGCGGCGACTATCTCGGCGCGACCGTGCAGGTGATCCCGCACGTCACCGACGAGATCAAGAAGTTCGTCCTCGACGGCAACGAGGACTACGATTTCGTGCTGTGCGAGATCGGCGGCACCGTCGGCGACATCGAGGCGATGCCTTTCCTGGAATCGATCCGCCAGATCGGCAACGACCTGCCGCGCGGACAGGCGGTCTACATCCACCTGACGCTGATGCCGTGGATCCCGGCCGCCGGCGAGCTGAAGACCAAGCCGACGCAGCACTCCGTCAAGGAGCTGCGCTCGATCGGCATCGCGCCCGACATCCTGCTGGTGCGCGCCGACCGGCAGATCCCCAAGGAAGAACGCCGCAAGCTGTCGCTGTTCTGCAACGTGCGCGAAAGCGCCGTCATCCAGGCGCTCGACGTCGCCCACATCTACGACGTGCCGATCGCCTACCACAAGGAAGGGCTGGACGGCGAGGTGCTGGCCGCCTTCGGCATCGATCCCGCGCCCAAGCCGCGCATGGAGCGCTGGCAGGAGGTGTCTGAGCGCATCCACAACCCGGAAGGCGAGGTCACCATCGCGGTGGTCGGCAAGTACACCGGGCTGAAGGACGCCTACAAATCGCTGATCGAGGCGCTGTCGCACGGCGGCATGGCCAACCGCGTGCGCGTCAAGCTCGACTGGATCGAATCCGAGGTGTTCGAGCGCGAGGATCCCGCGCCGTTCCTTGAGAAGGTCCACGGCATCCTCGTGCCCGGCGGCTTCGGCGAGCGCGGCTCGGAAGGCAAGATCCTCGCCGCCAAGTTCGCCCGCGAACGCAAGGTGCCGTATTTCGGCATCTGCTTCGGCATGCAGATGGCCTGCATCGAGGCGGCCCGCTCGCTCGCCGGCATCGAGGACGCGTCCTCGACCGAGTTCGGCGAGGCGAAGGAGCCGGTCGTCGGCCTGATGACCGAATGGCTCAAGGGCAACATGCTCGAGAAGCGCAGGGCGGCCGGCGACCTCGGCGGCACCATGCGGCTCGGCGCGTTTCCGGCGAAGCTCGGCGAGGACACCCGGATCGCCTCGATCTACGGCTCGACCGACATATCCGAGCGCCACCGCCACCGCTACGAGGTCAACATCGACTACAAGGAGCGGCTGGAAAGCTGCGGCCTGGTCTTCTCCGGCATGTCGCCGGACGGCGTGCTGCCCGAGACGGTCGAGTATGCCGACCATCCGTGGTTCATCGGCGTCCAGTACCACCCGGAGCTGAAGTCGCGCCCGTTCGAGCCGCATCCGCTGTTCGCAAGCTTCATCGCCGCGGCGGTCGAGCAGAGCCGGCTGGTGTGAGCCCGCGCGGCCTCGACCACCTCGTCCTGCCGGTCTCCGGCCTCGCCGCGGCGCGCGAACGGCTCGGCGAGCTCGGCTTCACGGTGGCGCCGCAGGGCACCCACCCGTTCGGCACCGTCAACGCCTGCGTCTATTTCGCCGACGGCACCTTCGTCGAGCCGCTGGCAGTGGGCGACGCGGACGCCGTTGAAGCCGCTGTCGCCGCCGGCAACAGCTTCGTCCTCGGCGACAGGCGCTTTCGCGAGGCGGTCGGCGAGGAGGGGCTTTCGGCTGTCGTATTCGGCACGAGCGACGCGGAAGCCGACCACGCCGCCTTCGTCCGCGACGGCATCTCGGGCGGTCCGATGGTCGCGTTCTCGCGGCCGTCGGTCGACAGGGACGGCAAGGCCGACATCGCCAGCTTCCTGCTCGCCTTCGCCGCGCCGAAGGGGGGGGCGGACGCCTTCTTCTTCGCCTGCGAGCGGCGCAAGGTCCCGGCCATCGATCGCTCGGCGCTGGAGCGCCACGACAACGGCGCCACGCGTATCGTCGCCGTGACCGCCGAGGCCGCGGCGCCGGCGCACTTTGCTGGCTTCCTTGCCGAGGTAGGCCACGGCACGCCGGCTAACGGAAGCGACTTCGTCGAGGTCGCGCTCGCCAATGCCGCGCTCCGCGTCTTCCCGAACGGCGAGGTGCAGCGCCCGCGCCTGACGGGCGTCGTCTTCGGCGTGCGCTCGCTTGCGGCGACGCTCGCGCTGTTCAAGGCGCGCGGCATCGTCTACGAGGAACGCGACGGGCGCCTCCACGTGCCGGCGGCAGCCGGGCAGGGTGCCGGGTTCGTGTTCGAGGAAACGCCATGACCGCTCCCAATCCCAGCGTCGGCGTCGGCAACGTGCGCTTCGCCAATGACGCGCCGCTCGCGCTGATCGCCGGCCCCTGCCAGCTCGAATCGCGCCAGCACGCGTTCGACATCGCCGGCAGCCTGAAGGAGATGTGCGCCCGCGCCGGCATCGGCCTCGTCTACAAGACGTCGTTCGACAAGGCCAACCGCACCTCGCTGTCCGGCCGCCGCGGCGCGGGGCTCGAGGCGGCGTTGCCGATCTTCGCCGATATCCGGCGTGATCTCGACCTGCCGATGCTGACCGACGTGCACACCGAGGAGCAGTGCGCGGTGGTGGCCGAGGCAGCCGACATTCTCCAGATTCCCGCGTTCCTGTCGCGCCAGACCGATTTGCTGATCGCAGCGGCCCGCACGGGCCGGGTGGTCAACATCAAGAAGGGTCAGTTCCTCGCGCCCTGGGACATGAAGAACGTCGTCGCCAAGGTGACGGGCTCGGGCAACGCCAACGTGCTCCTGACCGAGCGCGGCGCGTCCTTCGGTTACAACACGCTCGTCTCGGACATGCGCGCGCTGCCGATCATGGCCGAGACCGGCGCGCCGGTGATCTTCGACGCCACCCATTCCGTGCAGCAGCCGGGCGGGCAGGGCGGCTCCTCGGGCGGCGAGCGGCGCTTCGTCGCGACGCTGGCACGCGCCGCGGTCGCGGTCGGCGTCGCCGGGATCTTCATCGAGACGCATCAGGACCCCGACAACGCGCCGTCGGACGGCCCGAACATGGTGCCGCTCGCCGAAATGCCGCGCCTGATCGACACGCTGATGGCGTTCGACCGCATCGCCAAGGGGCTCTGACCGCGGCGGAACCTCCGTGTTTCTTCTCCGTTGTTGCTGCACAGGGGGCAAGCCAACGAGGAGAAGACCACCATGGCTACTGCCACAGGACATACCCAGGCGATCCAGGCTTCGCGCGTCATCGGCACCGACGTCTACAACACCGAGGGCGAGCACATCGGGTCCATCGAGGACGTGATGCTCGACAAGACGTCGAACAGCATCATGTTCGCCGTCATCGGCTTCGGCGGCTTCCTCGGCATCGGCGAGAAATATCACACCATTCCGTGGTCGAGCCTCGACTACGAGCCGACGCGCGGCGGATATGTGGTGCAGTTCACCCGCCAGCAGCTCGAGGCGGCGCCGGTCTACGACATCAACGACCTGACCAAGGGCGACGGCCAGAAGGTGCGCGAGGCGTCCTACGACTACTACAAGGTTCCGCGCTACTGGATCTGATGCCGTGGCGCGCGGTGGAGACGCCGGGCAGGACGTGACGCGGCAGGCCGGCGGACCGCTCGAAAATTTTGATGGCCGCGAAACGATTTAGGCTTCCCGGCGGTCATTGCCTGCCGCTGGGCCATTCGGTAAGACGGCGGCGACTTCGCTCCCGTCTTACCGAGGAAACCCTGCCATGACCGCCATCATCGACATCGTCGGCCGCGAAATTCTCGACAGCCGCGGCAACCCGACCGTTGAGGTCGACGTCGTCCTCGAAGACGGCTCGATGGGCCGCGCGGCCGTTCCGTCCGGCGCCTCGACCGGCGCGCACGAGGCGGTCGAGCTGCGTGACGGCGGCGCGCGCTACCTCGGCAAGGGCGTCCGGAACGCGGTCGACGCCGTCAACGGCGAGATCTTCGAGGCTATCGGCGGCCTCGAGGCCGAGAACCAGATCCAGATCGACCGCACGATGATCGACCTCGACGGCACGCCGAACAAGGCACGGCTCGGCGCCAACGCCATTCTGGGCGTGTCGCTCGCCGTCGCCAAGGCCGCCGCCGAGGCCGCCTCGCTGCCGCTCTCCCGCTATGTCGGCGGCGCCGGCGCGCACGTGCTGCCGGTGCCGATGATGAACATCGTCAACGGCGGCGCACACGCCGACAACCCGATCGACTTCCAGGAATTCATGATCATGCCGGTCGGCGCGGATTCGTTCCGCGAGGGCCTGAGCTGGGGCGCGGAGATCTTCCACACGCTGAAGAAGGGCCTGAAGGACGCCGGCCACAACACCAATGTCGGCGACGAGGGCGGCTTCGCCCCCAACCTGAAGAGCGCGCAGGCCGCGCTCGACTTCGTCATGGCCTCGATCGAGAAGGCCGGCTACAAGCCGGGCGAGGAGGTCGCCATCGCGCTCGACTGCGCCTCGACCGAGTTCTTCAAGGACGGCAGCTACGTCTACGAGGGCGAACGGAAGACCCGCGATCCGAAGGCGCAGGCCAGGTACCTCGCGAAGCTGGTCGCGGACTATCCGATCATCTCGATCGAGGACGGCATGGCCGAGGACGACTGGGAAGGCTGGAAGACGCTGACCGACCTCGTCGGTTCCAGGGCCCAGCTCGTCGGCGACGATTTGTTCGTCACCAACTCCGCCCGCCTGCGCGACGGGATCCGCATGGGCGTCGCCAACTCCATCCTGGTCAAGGTCAACCAGATCGGCACGCTCTCCGAGACGCTCGACGCCGTCGAGACCGCGCACCGCGCCGCCTACACCGCGGTGATGTCGCACCGCTCGGGCGAGACCGAGGATTCCACCATCGCCGACCTCGCCGTCGCCACCAATTGCGGGCAGATCAAGACCGGATCGCTCGCCCGCTCCGACCGCATGGCCAAGTACAACCAGCTCCTGCGCATCGAGGAAGAGCTCGGCGCGCATGCCCGCTACGCCGGCCGCGGCATCCTCCGGGGCTAGCAGCGGGCGAGGGCGGCTGGGCGGCGCAACGCCGCCGGCCAGCCTGGGCGCACGACGTTCGGAAGGCCGGGATCCCGCAGCGGATTCCGGCCTTCGCCGTCCCGGCAGGCGCGTTCCGGTAACGGCCCCTTAAGCATAGCCGTGCGAAATGAGGCGATCGCTCGCAGGCATCGCTTCATCCATGTGGACTCGTCAGCGCAAGAAACGCAACACCGGCGCCCTGATCGTGCCGGCGATCACGGCTGTGTTCCTTTCCTATTTCGGCTTCCACGCCTTCCAGGGCGAGTACGGCATCTATTCCAAGTATCGCCTGGAGGAGCGCGTCGCCGCGCTCGAGGCCAATCTGGAGAAGGTGCAGTCCGAGCGCATCCGCATCGAACGCCGCGTCCAGCTCCTGCACGACGGCACCCTGGAGAAGGACATGCTCGACGAGCATGCGCGCCGCGCGCTGAACATGGCGCTGACCGACGAGGTCGTCATCATGCGGCAGCGCAGCATTGATTAACTGAAATCAAGTTAATCGTTATATTTCAAATAGTTATAAGAACATCGCGTATGCCAGCCATGCATTTTTCCGCATGGCGGTCCGCCAGCCTCCATGCTAGCCTCACGAAAAATGCGGGAAGCACGAGCCTCCCGCCGGGAGTTGAGGAACAGGGAGCGAGCGATGGCGACAGCCGCCCGTAAGACGTCTGCGAAATCCAGGGCAGGTGTCGACAGCCAGCCTACACCGAAAACGCCGCCTCCGGCGAAATTCACCCGGGAGCAGGACCTCAAGGCCTATCGGGACATGCTCCTGATCCGCCGCTTCGAGGAGAAGGCGGGCCAGCTCTACGGCATGGGCTTCATCGGCGGGTTCTGCCATCTCTACATCGGACAGGAAGCGGTCGTCACCGGCATGGCCATGGCCATCAAGGAAGGCGACCAGATGATCACCGCCTATCGCGACCACGGCCACATGCTGGCCATGGAGATGAGCGCGCGGGGCGTGATGGCCGAGCTGACCGGCCGCCGCGGAGGCTACTCCAAGGCCAAGGGCGGCTCGATGCACATGTTCTCCAAGGAGAAGAACTTCTACGGCGGCCACGGCATCGTCGGCGCGCAGGTCTCGCTGGGGACCGGCCTCGCCTTCGCCAACAAGTACCGCGGCAACGACGCGGTCTCGCTCACCTATTTCGGCGACGGCGCCGCCAACCAGGGCCAGGTCTACGAGAGCTTCAACATGGCCTCGCTGTGGAAGCTGCCCGTCATCTACATCATCGAGAACAACCGCTACGCCATGGGCACGGCGGTGACGCGCTCGTCGGCCGAGACCGACTTCTCCCAGCGCGGCGTCTCGTTCCGCATTCCCGGCATCCAGGTCGACGGCATGGACGTGCGCGCGGTCAAGTCGGCCGGCGACCTCGCCGTCGAATGGTGCCGCGCCGGCAACGGCCCGATCATCCTCGAGATGCAGACCTACCGCTATCGCGGCCATTCCATGTCCGACCCCGCCAAGTACCGCTCGAAGGACGAAGTGCAGAAGATGCGCTCCGAGCACGATCCCATCGAGCAGGTCAAGGCGCGGCTCCTGGCGCAGAAGGGTGTCAGCGAGGACGACCTGAAGGCGATCGACAAGGAGGTGCGCGACATCGTCGCCGATGCGGCCGATTTCGCCCAGTCCGATCCCGAGCCGGACGCGTCCGAGCTTTACACCGACGTGCTGCTCTGAGGGAGGCGACGGACCATGCCGATTGAGATTCTGATGCCCGCCCTCTCGCCGACCATGGAAGAGGGCAACCTGTCGAAGTGGGTCAAGAAGGAGGGAGACAAGATCTCCCCCGGCGACGTGATCGCCGAGATCGAGACCGACAAGGCGACGATGGAGGTCGAGGCCGTCGACGAGGGCACGCTCGGCCGCATCCTCGTCGCCGAGGGCAGCGAGGGGGTGAAGGTCAACACGCCGATCGCCGTCCTTCTCCAGGAAGGCGAGAGCGCCGACGCCGTGGCGGAAAGGCCGGCCGCGAAGGCGGAGCCCGCCGCCGCGCCCGCGCAGGCCTCGGGCGACGCCGGCGGC
>JAEZXF010000549.1 GCA_023419995.1 Pseudomonadota bacterium
CAGTGGATACAAGCAAGGCCGCGTTCGTCGTGGCCACGGTTATCCTGTGTGAAGGCGCTGTCGCGGATTTCTATAAATTTGTGAAGGGGCAGGGTCCCAAGGAGCCAGCGGAAGCAGGATCATCCATTCCATTCACAGTAACCCTGGAACTGAAGCTAGGGTCGCCTATCCATCCAGATCAATCCAGCGCTCAGATCGGAAGTGGTCCTGCCCTTCCAGCTGCCCCACGCTCACGCCGGATAGCAGGAATGCGGTTCTTGCTGGAACAACAACCGAAGCTGCGCAGGGTTTCTGACGATCGAAAGCCGCAGGGGGGTGACGGTGAATGGTTCTCCTTCAGGATCGGTGAAGATGCGGAGCGTCAAGGATTCTATCTTATCGGAGAGATCCGGGCCGCCCGGAAAGCCTAACTTGTTGATCAACAGCAGATTTTCGCAGTCCTTCTTGAAAGGTTGCTGGTATCGGCTGACGGTTCTGCCTCTGTCATCTGTCATCAGGGTCTGGAGAGAGAAATCGCTCTCGGACCGAACCACGACTGCGATCAGATCGCTGCTTTTCACCTTGCGGTCGATTGCGAGGGAAATCCTTGCCTCGTTATTCGAGTATATATCCTTATCGGGATCATTCTTGAAGGAGGGCTCTATCGTAACCGCAGATCCGTCCCGGCCAACGGCATCAAACGACGTAGTGATCTCGAGGGGAAGGCTTTCGAAGTCGCTTGAGACGATATCAAACTGCCTCTGTGTGTAGAGGTGAAGTCCCCACTCCGCCCGACGCATCTCGTATGTGCACTCACCCGGGATCGTGCTTACGTCGAGCGAAAAAGTGAGACGCGTATCCCGGGGACGAGAAGTATCGAACTGGGCGAAATGGGTTCCTTCCACCGTCACCTCGTCTGCTGTCGTGCATGACAGCCTGAAGCCGTAATTGTCGGGATTGTCGGGGTGAGGGGCGCCAATCGAGCTGACGATGGCCTTGAAGCGATTACCGTCACGAACGAGGACGACGGGATACTGCCTGGCGAAGATCGCTTTTCGACGGTTGGCATGCTCCAGATACATCGCATCCTTTGTCAAATAGTGGAGCGATTCGAACAACGTCGCTTCGAACAGAAGATAGTGCGCAGGAACCAGGACCGGCGGCGTGATCTGATAGTTCGACCAGACATCTTCCTTCATGTAGAAGGCGTCGGCAAGCGCTTCCGTGCCATCCCGCGCGCATTCATAGGCTTTCATGAGATCGGCTTCGCCAGACTTTCTGGCGAGGAGAAAAAGCGATTGAAGGCCGAGAAGGTGCCCGTTCAGCACATGGTACTCATCGGCCTCGGACATGCCCTCCCATGCGTACTCCGAAATCCAGCATGTTCCGTTTCTCCTCCACAAGACGCCTCCCTCGAGAGGTGATTTCATGTAGAGACGAGCCGCGGCGAGAGCGGCCTCCTTGTATCGATCGCTGCCCATGATCTCGCCAGCGTTGTATATGACGAGTGGACCCTGGAAGCCGTCCATGCCCGACCACCAGCCGGCGGGAATCTTGTCGTGGGGGGCGCCGTATCGCCACTTCACCGCGCCGTTCTCGCGATCGGCGGGCTGATACTCGTCGAGCATATAGTCGAGCTTCTCCATCAGAGGTGCCAGCGCGGCCTTGTCGCGGCGGTGCAGGAGCATCGCACGATAAAGCCGGTGGAACACCTGGAACGGATCCTTGTTGTCGATCGCCTGCTGGATGGTTTCCGGAGATTCCTGGGCAGTTGGCAAACCCGACCACCAGAACGGCGCAAAAGCCCGCATATCGAGGTCGAGAACCGGTTCCTGCGGACTTTCGGCGCGAGACCAGCTCGTCACCAGCGAAAACATCAGAAAGAGAACGATCCGGATCATAGCCAACCCTGTGAGAAACGCTTGCACCCTATAGCCCCGGATATAGGCCAGCAAGTTTCGAGGGGTTTCGGCACCGTCCCAAAGGTCCCGATCGGCGGATTTGCGCACTGGGTCGCAGTCGGCCAGGCGATGCAGCGGCTTGCGCTAGAGGCGACCGCGCTCGGCTTGAAGCACGCCTTCGTCAACCAGCCCGTCGAGGTGGCGCAATTGCGACCCGAGCTGGCTGCGTTGGTCGGGGAGACCGGGCTGCGGCCCGATCTCGTCATCCGCTTCGGCTACGGGCCGCAGATGCCGTTCTCGCTGCGCGGTCCCGTCGAAGCCGTGCTCGCGTAACTGGCCAGCGGCAATCCAACGGCGTTCTCCTGTTTTGCGAGGAAGCAGGGGCCTCTCTCGCTACGCATAGACGACGAGCAGATCCTTGGCGTCGATCTGGTCGCCGGTCCTGACGAGGAGCTCCGCGATCTCGCCGTCGCGCTCGGCGTGGAGGGCGGTTTCCATCTTCATCGCCTCGATGGAGAGGAGCACGTCGCCGGCCGTCACCTTCTGGCCGGCGGTCACGGCGACGGTCGAGACCACGCCCGGCATCGGCGCGCCGACATGGCCGGCATTGCCCGGTTCGGCCTTGCGCCGCGCCTTCGCCGCCGAGGCGCCGTGCGCCCGGTCCGGAACCTTGACGCGGCGGGGCTGGCCGTTCAGCTCGAAGAAGACGGTGACCATGCCCTTGTCGTCGGCGTCGCCGACGGCGAGGCAGCGGACGACCAGCGTCTTGCCGCGCTCGATGTCGACGAGGATCTCCTCCTCCGGCTGCATACCGTAGAAGTAGGACGGCGTCGGCAGCACGCTGACCGGGCCGTACTCGGCGATCGCGGCGGCGAAGTCGGAGAACACCTTGGGATACATCAGCCACGAGGCGAACTCGGCATCGGAGAGCGGGCGCTCCAGCTTCTCCTCGATGCCCTTGCGGTCGGCCGCGAGATCGGCCGCGCCGAGGAGCGAGCCGGGGCGCACGGTGATCGGCGCGGCACCCTTCAGCGCCTTCTTCTGCAGCGCGGCGGGCCAGCCGCCGGGCGACTGGCCGAGATCGCCGCGCAGCATCGAGACGACGGAATCGGGGAAGGCGATGTCGCGGGTCGGGTTCTCGACGTCGGCGACGGTCAGGTCCTGGCTGACCATCATCAGCGCCATGTCGCCGACGACCTTCGACGAGGGCGTGACCTTGACGATGTCGCCGAACATCAGGTTGGCGTCGTGATAGGCGCGGGCGACCTCGTGCCAGCGGGTCTCGAGGCCGAGCGAGCGCGCCTGCTCCTTGAGGTTGGTGAACTGGCCGCCCGGCATCTCGTGCAGCCACACCTCCGAGG
>JAEZXF010000569.1 GCA_023419995.1 Pseudomonadota bacterium
TCGCGCAGGTGCACGCCGCCGTCGACGACAGGCTGCTCGCGCGCGCGACCACCTCCGGGTTCTGCATGGGCGACGGGGGGCTCGCCGACGCGCCGAAGGTCGAACGCGGGGCGACGCCCGGCTCGCCCGATCGCGCTCCGGACAGGACCATCGAGGTCCCGACCCGCACCGACCAGGCCGCGCTCTATCGCCTGTGCGGCGACATGAACCCCATCCATATCGACCCGGAGGCCGCGCGCGGCCTGGGGCTGGAGACGCCGCTCCTGCATGGGCTGTGTACGCTGGGGGCCAGCTTCCATGCGCTGGCGCGCGCCTTTCCCGCCATCGCCGACGGAAAGGTCTCCGGGCTGGAGGCCAGGTTCTCCGCGCCGGTCTATCCGGGAGAGACCCTCCTCGTCGACGTCTGGGACGAGGGGCGCGAGGTGCTTTTCTCGCCGCGGATCGGTTCGGTCCGCGTGGTCCTGAAGAGCGGCAGGGTAACGATAAGGGCCTAGGCGAGCGGTCCCGGCCGGGAAGGCCGGAGACGAGTCCAGCCGCGGATCACGACGCCGGAGGAGTTTTGCGATGTACGAAGCCATGTTCGACAGCACGCGCTGGAGCCTGCCGATGGTGGTCTCGGCGCAGGCGCGCCGCGACGGCGACAGGCCCTTCATCGTCGGGATCGGCGAAGGGACGCTCAGCTACCGGCAGACCGAGGAGGATGCGGCCAGGGTGGCCGGCTACCTCCATGGCCTCGGCGTCAAGGCCGGCGACCGCGTGGTGGTGATGGTCCCCAACGGCCTCGACTTCATCCGCATCTGGACGGGGCTCGGCCGGCTGGGCGCCATCATGGTCGCGATCAACACCGGGCTCTCCGGGCCGATCCTCGAATCCCAGATCGTCCGGTCGAAGGCGGCGGTGGCCATCGTCGGCGGGCAGTGCGGCCAGCCCTTCGCGGCAATCCTTCCCGAGGCGCCCCAGGTGCGGACGATCCTGACCGTCGGCGAGACGCCGTTCGACACGGCGGTCGACCGCCCGGTCCTGCCGTTCGCCGGCTGGAGGTCGGCCGCCCCCTATGACGGCCCGTATCCCGGCCCGGCGGACATCGCCTGCATTCTCTACACCTCCGGCACGACGGGGCCGTCGAAGGGCGTGCTGCTGCCGCACGCGCACTGCTACCTCTACGGTCTCGGCATGGTGGAATCCTGCGAGATGACGCCCGACGACAGGCTCTACGACGTGCTGCCGCTCTATCACGTCAACGGCCTGTTCATTCAGGTCTATGGCTGCCTGATCGCCGGCGCGACGGCGATCATCCGTCCGCGCTTCAGCGCGTCCGTCTGGCTCGACGAGGTCATCGAGCACGGCGCGACCCTGACGGTCGTGGTCGGGGCCGTGATCCCCTTCGTGCTCGGGCAGGAGCCGAGCGCGCGCGACAGGCAGCACCGGCTCCGTCTGGTGATGCCGGGCCCCAACCTGCCGGAGCACGAGAAGATCTGGCGCGAGCGGTTCGGCGTGCCCGAGGTCGTCTCCAGCTACGGCATGACCGAGTGCAACATCCCGACATGGGAAAAGGTCGGCGACACCCGACCCGGCTCGATCGGGAAGGCCTACGCGCCCTATTTCGAGGTTCGGATCGTCGATCCCGAGACGGACCGGCCGGTGCCGCCCAACACCGTCGGCGAGATCGTCGTGCGCCCGAACGAGCCCCACGGCTTCATGGCCGGATATGACGGCATGCCGGAAAAGACCGTCGAGGCGACGCGGAACCTGTGGTTCCACACCGGAGACGCCGGCAGGATCGACGAGGACGGCTTCGTCTTCTTCATCGACAGGATCAGGGACCGCATCCGCCGCCGCGGCGAGAACGTCTCGTCCTTCGAGGTCGAGGAAGCGCTGGAGCGGATGGCGGGCATCAAGGAGGCGGCGGCCTTCGCCGTGCCGTCGGACGTTGGCGACGGCGAGGACGAAATCATGGTGGCGGTCGTTCCCGGCGACGGGCAGACGCTGCGGGTCGAGGAGATCGCGCGCTTCGCCGAGAGCGTGCTGCCGAAGTTCTGCCGCCCGCGATACGTCGAGATCGTCGACGCCCTGCCTCGGACCAAGACGGAGAAAATCCAGAAGGGTGTGCTGCGCGAGCGCGGCCTGACGCCGGCGACCTACGATGTCGCCCGCGGGCGTTTCCTGGCGTCGTGAGGTGTCCGCAAGGGAGGAAGAAGGATGGATCTTGGATTGAAGGGGCGCCGCGCGCTCGTCACCGGCGCGACGGCGGGCCTCGGGCGCGCCATCGCCGTCTCCCTCGCGGGCGAGGGTGTGGACCTGGCTCTGGTCGGCCGCCGCGCCAGGCTGCTCGAGGAGGTCGCGGCCCTGTGCGGGTCGGCGGGCGCCGGCAGGGTCGTCCCCGTCGAGATCGACATGATGGGCGACGATGCGCCCCGGCAGGCGGCGACAAGCGCGATCGACGGCCTCGGCGCCGTCGACATCCTGGTGAACTGCATGGGTGCCAGCCGCACCATCGGGTTGGACGAGAGCGAAGAGGGCTGGGAAGCGTCGATGACGCTGAACTGGACGCGCCATCGGCAGATCACCCGCTACGTCCTGCCCGGCATGCAGGAACGGCTGTGGGGCCGCGTCGTCAACGTCACCGGCCCGAACGAGACGACGGGGCTCAACTCGGCCGGTGTCGCCAAGGTCGCCGTGCATGCCTGGTCGAAGGGCGTGTCGGACCTGGTGGCCAAGGACGGCGTCACCGTCAACTGCGTGGGGCCCGGAAAGATCAACTCGGAGCAGATGGCCCGCCTCTACACGCCGGAGCGCAGGCAGACGACGGCCGACACGCTCATCCCCGCCGGCCGGTTCGGCGAGCCCGAGGAACTGGCGGATCTCGTCACCTTCCTGGCCTCGCCCAGGGCCAGCTACATCACGGGAACGGTGATCCCGGTCGATGGCGGGTTCAAGAGGTACATGTTCTGACATTCGGCCCTTCTCCCGAAGAGAAGGGCGAACCGCATTCCGGCGCGCTTGTGCGCGCAGAGACAGGGAGAGGAACCGAAACAATGCTGAAGCTGATCTTCTGCTACAATCGCAAGGCAGGATTGTCCGTGCCGGACTTCCAGCGCCATTTCCTCAATGACCGCCTCGATCTCGTCCGCAGCATACCGGGCCTCGAGCGGTACGAGCAGAACCACGCGAAGCCGTCCTCCTACAACCAGCCCGCCCCGCCGATCTTCGACGCGGTGGAGAAGATGTGGATCGAGACGCGGCTTTCCCCGGCGGAGCTGCTGGCCACGCCGGACCTGAAGCGCGCGAGCGCGGCGCTCGACGCCGTCGTCGATTCCGCGCGCGTCAGGCACATCGCGGCGCAGGAGGCGGTCATCAAGGACGGGCCGGCCCCTGAAGGGGCGTTGCGGCTCATCGAGTTCCTCACCCGCAAGGACGGCATGTCGCCGCCCGACTTCCATGCCCATTGGGAGAAGGTCCACGGGCCGCTGGTGGCGAAGCAGCCGCAGATCCGGCGCTACGTGCAGTCGCACACGCTGCCGAGCGAATACGCGGCGGGGCAGGCCCCCGACTTCGACGGCGTCACCGAGGTCTGGTTCGACGACACGGCCGCCATGCGCGAGGCCGTCGCCCTGCCGCTGTGGGCCGAGGTTCTGGAAGACGAGGAGAATTTCGTCCCCAGGAACACCCCCTTCATCCTTTCGATCGACAGGGCGGTCGTCCTGGAGGCGTAGGCCGCCGGGGCGCCGTGCCCGGCGCCGACCGTCATTTCCGGCGCCGCTGCGGATGGCGGGCGGCCTCGGTTCTTTCAGCCGAAATTCGGCAGCGAGGGTTCGTCAATGTACTGGGATACCGAAGCGCACCACAACCTTGCCCACAATCCGTTTACCGCGCTCGTCGTCCCGAGGCCGATCGGCTGGATCTCGACCTACGGCGCGCGCGGCCAACCCAACATCGCGCCCTATTCCTTCTTCAACATCGTCTCCTATGCGCCGTACCAGCTGATCCTCTCCATCGGCCCGCGGCTGAACGGGCAGCCGGCGAAGAAGGACACCCTGAGGAACATCGAGGAAACCGGCTGCTTCGTCGCCAACCTGGTCACGTGGGACCTGCGGGATGCGATGAACGCCACGGCCGTGGAATGTCCGCCGCACGTGGACGAGTTCGAGCTCGCCGGCATCACGCCCGAGCCCGCCCGGTGCGTGAACGCTCCCCGGGTCAGGGAAAGCCCGGTGAACATGGAGTGCGAGCTCGTCAGGCTGATAGAAACCAGGGGGCGCGACGAGCGCCAGCCCAACATCCTCGTGCTGGGCGAGGTGCGCGGGATCCACATCGACGATTCGGTAATCGAGGACGGGATGGTCGCCTACGGGCGCATGAAGCCGATCGCCCGGCTGGGCTATCTGGGCGACTATGCGGCGACCACGGACCTCTTCCAGATGCCGCGGCCGCCCCTGCCGCAGAAGCACCGCGACCGGTGAAGGCCGCCGCTCGCACGGGCTGCCGCGATCGGAGCGCGGGGCTACAGCGTGAGCATGACCTTGATGGCGCGGCGTTCGTCCATGGCCTTGTAGCCCTCCGCCACCTCGGCAAGCGGCAGCGCGAGGTCGAACACCTTGCCCGGGCGGATCCTGCCGTCGAGCACCCGCTGCATCAGGTCGGGAAGGAACCGGCGGACGGGGGCGGGGCCGCCGAGCATGCGCTTCTGGCCGAAGAACAGCCGCTGCCCGTCGAAGGTGACGCCGTGCGGCACCCCGACATAGCCGATGGTGCCGCCGGGGCGGGCGCAGGCCAGCGCCTGCTCCATCGCCTCCATCGTGCCGACGCATTCGAGCACCGAGTCGGCGCCCACGCCCTGCGTCATGTCGAGGATGCGGGCGATGCCCTCCTCGCCGCGCCCGGCCACGATGTCGGTCGCGCCGAACTCCCGCGCCAGCGCCTGGCGGCTTTCGTGGCGGCTCATGGCGACGATGCGCTCCGCGCCCATCTCCCTCGCCGCCAAGACGCCCATCAGGCCGACCGCGCCGTCGCCGACGACGACCACGGTGGAGCCTTCGCGGACCCCGGCCGCATCCGCCGCGTACCAGCCGGTGCCGAGCACGTCGGAGACCGCGAGCATGTGCGGCACCATGT
The DNA here is from genome assembly GCA_023419995.1 of Pseudomonadota bacterium. Classification (GTDB taxonomy): domain Bacteria; phylum Pseudomonadota; class Alphaproteobacteria; order Rhizobiales; family Rhizobiaceae; genus Aerobium. The sequence continues at coordinate 5,113 of JAEZXF010000569.1, forward strand.
CGGGCGCCGGCATGTCGTCGGTGGCGACCAGCGTGCCGTCGGCCAGCGGGACCCGCGCATAGGGCGCCTGCGCGCCGGTCATGAACTCGCGCTGCACGCAGGACGACTGGAAGCCGTAGCGGCAGTGCGGGCAGGTGTTGTCGGAGAGGCAGAAGGAGCCGACGACGAACTGGCCGGGACGCACGGTGCGCACCTCGCTGCCGACCTCGACCACGACGCCGCAATATTCGTGGCCCATGTTCATCGGGCCGCGCATCGGCTGCAGCCCGCGATAGGGCCACAGGTCCGAGCCGCAGATGCAGGTCGCCGACAGCCTGATGATGGCGTCGGTGGGCTGCATGATCTCCGGGTCGGGGACGGCCTCGCAGCGGATGTCGCCGGGGGCGTGAAGAACGGTTCCAAGCATCGTCGTCTTCCTTCCGTCGCGCCTGCCGCGATCAGGCGCCGTACTGGGCGTCGGTGACCTGCTCCATCCAGTCGACGGCCTTGCCGTCCTTCACCTCGTGGATTGCGATGTGGGTCATCGCGGTCGCGGGCGACGCCCCGTGCCAGTGCCGTTCGCCCGGCGCGAACCAGACGACGTCGCCCGGCCGGATCTCCTCGACCGGGCCGCCGTCGCGCTGCACCCGGCCGAGGCCGGAAACCACGATCAGCGTCTGCCCGAGCGGATGCGTGTGCCAGGCGGTGCGCGCGCCCGGCTCGAAGGTGACCTGCGCGCCCTGGACGCGCGCGCTGTCGAAGGCGTTGAAGAGCGGATCGATGCGGACCGTGCCGGTGAACCAGTCCGGGGAGCCCTTGCCGGAGGGCCGCGATCCGGCGCGAAGGATTTCCATCTGTGCCTCTGCCAGTTGGGGGAGAAAGGAGCATGGCGGACGGGAAGCCTACCACGCCGATCATGCGGATGGCGATGGGCACGTCCGCCGCCCGTGTTGCCGGGCTGCTCCTCAGCCGAGGCGGCTGGCGCACGCCATTCGCGCGACGCGGCGGGGAAGAGCGGATCGGGTGCGGGAAACCCCATGCAGGGCGGGCGGCAAGACGGGCTGGGCACCATCATCCGCGATCGCTGGAGCCGGCAGAATGTGCGGGAGTGGATCTTCCACGCACCGGCCGCCTCGACGGGAGCGGTCACCGGCGCGGCGGCTCCACCCGCATCAATGTCCGGCGTTCGACGGGAGATGGCCAAGGAGGCTCGTCATCGCGCCATCGGCGCCCCGCGCGGCGGGTCAACGACGGAAATCCCGGCGTCGAGCGGCGATCGTGGCCGGTTTGTCGCCGTGCCCCGAGGACCGGCAATGGGTCCGATCTCGCCAGCGTCGAAGCGCTGCTCGCCGTCCGCTGCCCTAGCCACACAGGTTGCCGGCCGGCTGCGCCTGTGATGCAGCACCTCTGCGTGGACCGGCTCGCCGGGCGGAGAAACCAGCCTGTCATTCCGTCCAATTCCGGGCGAAAGATTCCCCGCGCAAGGGCCTGCATGCTCCGCGT
>JAEZXF010000573.1 GCA_023419995.1 Pseudomonadota bacterium
ATCCTCCCGGGCTGGCATTCGCCGACATGGACCGCTGCCCGGGCAGCCGTCCGGCCGGCTTGCGCAGGCCGGCGCCGAATGGACGATGGACCGGACTTGCCGGTCCATCATGCGGGCGGAGCGATCCGGGAGAATGCGGAAAGCCATCAGTTCCTGATGACGTTGTGCTCCGGACCGAACGGGAAGCCGGTGATGTTCTCGGCGCCGTCCTCCTTGACGATCAGGATGTCGTGCTCCCGGTAGCCGCCGGCGCCCGGTGCGCTTTCCGGCAGCATCACCATCGGCTCCATCGACACCACCATGCCGGGCTTGAGCTCGGTGTCGATGTCCTCGCGCAGTTCCACGCCCGCCTCGCGGCCGTAGTAGTGGCACAAGACGCCGAAGGAGTGCCCGTACCCGAACGAGCGGTACTTGAGCAGATCCCACTCGCGGTACATTTCGTTGAGCTCCGTGGCGATGTCCTTGCAGCGCGCGCCCGGCTTGATGAGCTCCAGCCCGCGGCGATGGACGGCGACGTTCTTCTCCCAGATGTCGAGGCTGGCGTCGTCGACATGGTCGCAGAACAGCGTGCGCTCCAGCGCGGTGTAGTAGCCGAAGATCATCGGGAACGTGTTGAGCGACAGGATGTCGCCCGGCTGCACCACGCGGTTGGTGACCGGGTTGTGCGCGCCGTCGGTGTTGATGCCCGACTGGAACCAGGTCCAGGTGTCCATCAGTTCCACGAACGGGAACGACTTGGCGATCTCGCGGACCATCGCATTGGTGGTGGCGATCGCCACCTCGTGCTCGGGCACGCCGGCCCTGACCGCGGCCACGCAGGCCGCGCCGCCGACGTCGCAGACCCGCGCGCCCTCGCGGATTATCCTCTGCTCCTCCTCGGACTTGATCGTGCGCATCCACATCGAGGGCTGGCCGACATCCACGAACTCGACGCCCGGAAGGGCCTCCTCGAGCTGCCTGCGGAAATCCAGCGAGACGTGGTCGAACTCGATGCCGATGCGCCTGGCGCCGGCCGTAAGCTGCCTCACCGCGCGATAGAAGTTGTCGCGGCGCCAGTCGGTATAGGTGATGTTGTCGCCGAAGCTGCGCCGCCACGGCTGGCCGCCGTCGATGCCCGCCGAGACGGTCGTCGCCTTGTCGTGGTCGATGACCATGCCGTACTTGCGGCCGAAATAGCAGTAGAGCCAGCCCGAATAGTAGTTGATGCAATGGTACGAGGTGAACAGCGCGGCATCGACGTCGTTCCGCGCCATCCATCCGCGCACGTCGTCCTGGCGACGTTTCATCTCGCCTTCCGAGAACGGCGAGTAGTCTTTCTCTCCGTTGTGCCACCTCATCACGTGCAGCATATCGTCGGTCATTGCTCTGGCTCCCTGGACGGCAATTGAACGGAGCAAGAGTATCGTCGCCCACGGCATCAAGAAAATTTATTCACATGATGCGGCTATTTGCGAAGATTATGCACGGCCATGAAGCCGAAGCAGCCCGGGCGATTCCCATCGCCGATCGGGGGACATCTCGCTGGAGCCGAGCGGACTGCCGAAGGCAGCCACAAATGCCGACGGCGGAGCGCCGGAGCGCCCCGCCGTCATCTCGCCCGTTTCCCGCCCGTGCCGTCCGGCTATTCCAGCTTGAACTGCGACGAATACTGGCGCACCACGTCCCAGATCACGTCCTGATAGGCGGCGGTCCAGTCGTTCTGCGGCACCCAGGTCTTGCCGTCCCACATCTCGACGCGGGTACGGCCGCCGCCGCCGTGGTCGGCTTCGGTCACCGTCACCGGGGCGAAGAGGCCGTTGGCGTCGAAGTCCTTCAGGCTGCGCAGGCCGCCGCGCAGCGATTCCGGCGTGATCGGCCAGCCGGCGCTCTCATGGGCGAGGCGCGCACCCTCGAAGATCGACGAGTACATCGCCAGACCCGTGTTGTAGTAGACGTCGTTCAGCGTCTCGCGCGGGCCGTTGCCTTCCCCCTTGTCGTAGAGCTCGGCGACGATCTCCCGGATGACCGGCAGGCTCTGTCCGCCGGCCACGTTGGTACCGCGCAGGATGCCGGTTGCCGCCTCGAGGCCGATATTGTTGAGATCGACCTCGTTGAGCCAGTTGACCGAGATGTACTTGCCGACCGGATAGCCGTTGCGCCGCATCTCGCGGGAGGCGACGACATGGCCGTTCGAGAACATCCAGCTGATCATGTAGTCGGGCTGGTTGCGGCGCACCTGGGTCCAGATCGCCGACTGCTCGTTGCCGGGCAGCGGCACGGGATAGAGCTGCAGGTCGAAGCCCTCGACCTCGGCCAGCTGCTGGAGAATGCGGATCGGCTCCTGCCCGAACGGATAGTCGAGGTAGATGAAGCCGATCTTCATCCCCTTGAGCGAGCCGTGGCGCTCCTTGATGAAGGCGATGTCGTTGGCCGCCTGCCCCCAGTAGGTCGGGCCGACCGGGAACACCCAGTCGAAGACGCTGCCGTCGATGGCGTCGCCGCGGCCGACCAGCGACTGCATCAGCACCACCTGGTCGCGCATCGCCCGCGGAATCAGCGCGATCGCCACCGGCGTCGACAGGGTCTCGAAGGCGAACACGCCCTCGCGGCGCAGGCGCTCGTAGCACTCGATGCCGCGCTGCGGCTCGTTGCCGTGATCCTGCACGATCAGCTCGATCGGGTGGCCGCCGATGCCGCCCTTCTTGTTCAGCAGGGACGCGAGATCCTGCGCCGCCTGCACGACCTGCGGGGTGATGAAGGTGTAGGAGCGGCTGAGATCGTAGCAGACGCCGACGCGGAAAGGCTCCTGCGCCTGCGCCGCCGCTCCCGAGACGGCCGCGAGCGACGTGCCCGCGGCAAGCATGGCGCCGAGCAGCGCCCCTTTAAGCATTCCGAAGATTTTCATCCCTGTTCCTCCTTGCCTATGGAATGAAACCGGTCTCCTCCCGGTCACGACAGCCAGCGTTTGCGTCGTCTGTAGTGCTTGATGTCGTGGAAGCTCTTGCCTTCCCCGCCGCCAAGATAGAATTCCTGAATGTCGGAGTTGGCCTTCATGGCCTCGGCCGTGTCGTGCATGACGATCCGGCCGTTCTCGATCAGGTAGCCGTGGCTGACCACGTCCAGCGCGGCGATGGCGTTCTGCTCGACCAGCAGCACCGACAGGCCGTCCTCGGCGTTGATGCGGCGGATGATCGCGAAGATCTCGGCCACCAGGAACGGCGCGAGGCCGAGGCTCGGCTCGTCCAGCATCAGCAGCCGCGGCTGGGTCATCAGGCCGCGGCCGATGGCCAGCATTTGCTGCTCGCCGCCCGAAAGGTAGCCGGCCTCGGCGTTGCGCCGCATGGCAAGCCGCGGAAAGAACTCGTAGATGCGCTCCTTCTCGCTGCGCAGCCGGGTGCGCGACATGGAGGGCGGCGCGGCCGCCTCGAGGTTCTCGTCGGGCGTCATGTGCTCGAAGACCCGCCGGCCCTCGATCACGTGGCAGATGCCGAGCGCGACGCGGTCCTGCGGCGGGATGTCCCCGATCACCTTGCCGTCGAAAGTGATGTGGCCGCGGTTGATCCGGCCGCGCTCCGGCTTCAGCAGGCCCGAGATGGCCTTCAACGTCGTCGACTTCCCGGCCCCGTTCGAGCCGAGGAGCGCCACCATGCCGCCGCGCGGCACCTCGAGCGACACGCCGCGTATCGCCAGGATGACCTGGTCGTAGAGGACCTCGACGCTGTTCAGCGCCAGCAGGGGCTCCGTCCGGTCGTCGCTTCCGCCTTGCATTCTGGCCCCCTATTTCTTCATCTGGTCGAACGGCCAGACCAGCAGGTAGTCGCGGATGTTGCGGTAGATCTTGCCCAGCCCCATCGGCTCGATGATGAGGAAGACGATCACCAGCGCGCCGTAGACGGCTGCGGGAATGTGGGCGAAGGTCTCTGGCGCGAAGCGGATGCCGAGCGCGCCCGCGAGCTGGCCGAACATGAGGTTGATCAGCCCCGGCGCCAGCAGGATGAGCGCGACGCCGAGATAGGTGCCGATGATGCTGGCCAGCCCGCCGACGATCACCATCGCCAGAAGCTGGATCGAGACGGCGACGGTGAACTGCTCGGGCGTGACCAGGAAGTAGTAGGTCACGACGAGGACCGCACCGCTGACCCCGGCGATGAAGGCCGAGGTGGCGAAGGCGACGATCTTGAACCAGAAGCTGTTCACCCCGAGGATGGCGGCGGCGTAGTCCTTCTCGCGCACCGCCACCAGCGCGCGGCCGAGGCCGGTGCGGCGCAGGTTGAGCAGGAACACGGTGACCAGCACGCACCAGCCGAGCGCGAAATAGTAGCGGCCGGCCTCGGAGGTGACGGGCAGGCCCATCAATCGCAGGGTCGGTGCCTGGAGCGAGGCGTGCGAGCCGCCCGTCAGCGCCGGCGAATGCGACAGTACCCAGTCCATCACGAACTGCATGGCCAGCGTCGTCAGCGCCAGGTAGAGGCCCTTGACCCTGAGCGCGGCGAAGGCGAACAGGCTGCCGATCATGGCCGAGAGCAGCCCGCCCAGGACGAGCGCGACCTCCCACGGCAGGCCGGCCCGCGCGGCGTGGACCGAGGCGTAGGCGCCCACCGCCATCAGCGCGGCGTAGCCGAGGTGAAGCTGCCCGGCCCAGCCGATGACCAGGTTCAGCCCGAGCGCCGCCGCCGTCCAGATCAGCCACGGCAGGAGATAGCTGTTCAGGTGGTAGCCGGGCAGGATCAGCGGGGCGGCCAGCGCCAGCAGGAACACCGCGATCAGCAGGTTGCGGTCGGCGGGGATGCGGAACAGGCGGCTGTCCGAGACGTAGTCGGTGTGGCGCAGGCCGGACTGGCGGTAGAACATCGCTCAGATCCTCTCGATATCGTGCCGGCCGAACAGGCCGTGCGGCCGCAGGAGCACCGTCAGGACCAGCACGGCGGCGACGATCAGGTCGCGGCTGCCGCCGCCGACGAGTGGATCGAGATAGTCCGAGCCGACGCTTTCCAGCACGCCGAGGATGATGCCGGCGACCACCGCGCCGAGGAGGCTGTCGAGGCCGCCGAGCACGGCGACCGTCAGCCCCTTGAGCAGCAGCAGCGACAGCGACTGGTCGACGCCCTGGATCTCGCCCCAGATGATGCTGGCGGCGACGGCGGCGACGGAGGCCAGCGCCCAGCTCAGCCCCACCCCGCGCTCGACCGCGATGCCGACCGACCACGAGGCCATGTAGTCGTCGGAGATGGCGCGCAGCCGCATGCCCAGCCGGGTGCGGAAGAAGAAGACGCAGGCGGCGAAGACCGCGAGCGTCACCGCCGCGCCGACAAGGTGGATCCGGCTGATGAGCAGCGGCCCGACGAACAGCGGGTCGTAGCTGATGCCCAGCCCCAGCGGCCGCGAGGTGCCGCCGAAGATCGCCATGGTGGTGCCGCGCAGGAAGATGTCGAGCCCGAGCGTCATCATCAGGATCATGATGATGGGCCGGCCGGCGAGCGGCCTCAGCGCGACGCGCTCGATGCCGAGCCCAAGCGCGAACATCAGCACCATCGCGGCGGGGATCGCCAGCCACAGCGGCAGCCCGAGCAGGCGCCCGGTCTCCAGCACCGCATAGGCGCCGACCATGGTCAGCGCGCCCTGCGCGAGGTTGGGCACGGACGACGACTTGTAGATCAGCACCAGGCCGATCGCGAACAGGGAATAGAGGAGGCCTGTCAGCGCGCCGTTGACGACCAGCTCGGCCAGAAACCAGAAATCCACGGCTAGACCTCGCGTATCTTCAGCGTGCGTTCGACGGTGCCGGCGGCGCCGGTCTCGTAGACGACGCGGGCTTCGACATGGACCTCGTCCGCGCCCGAATAAAGCGCGTCGATGACCGGCGCGTAGCGCTCCTCGACCACCTTGCGCCGCAGCTTGCGGGTGCGGGTGATCTCGCCGTCGTCGGGGTCGAATTCCTTGTGCAGGCTGACGAACCGGCGCATCCGCAGGCCTTCCGGCAGGGCAGCGTTCACCCGCCGGATCGCCTCGGCGAGAAGCTCCGCCACTTCCGGGCGCTGCGAGAGGTCGGCGTAGGAGGCGTAGGGCACGGCGTTGAACTCGGCCCAGTGGCCCGTCGCCTCGAAATCGATGCAGATCATCGCCGCCAGCCGGTCGCGGCCGGCGCCGACCACCGCCGCATCCTTGACGAAGGGGCTGAACTTCAGCCGGTTCTCGATGTAGTTGGGCACGTAGCGCTCGCCCGCGGCGGTGTGGACGACCTCCGACACCCGGCCGAGCACGACGAGCTGTCCGTCATCCTCGACATAGCCCGCGTCGCCGGTGCGCAGCCAGCCGTCCTCCAGCGTCTCGGCGGTGGCCTGCGGGTTGGCGAAATAGCCGTGGAAGATGCCCTCGCCGCGCAGGAGGATCTCGCCCTCCTGGGTCAGGCGCAGTTCCATCCCCGGCAGCGGCTTGCCCACCGTGTGCAGCTTGACCTGCCCCGGCGCGTGCGCGGCCGAGAAGCCGGAGACCTCGGTCTGGCCGTAGAGCTGGCGCAGCTGCACGCCGAGCGCGCGGTAGAAGACGAAGGTGTCCTCGCCCAGCGCCTCGCCGCCGGAGAAGGCGTTGCGGATGCGGGTCAGGCCGAAATGGTCCTTCAGCGGCCGGAACACCAGCCAGTCGCCGAAGAAGCGCAGGATGCGGTCGGCCGCGCCCGGCGATCCGCCGTTCAGGATGCGCCGCTCGGCGGCCGAGGCGCGGTCCATGAAGAAATGGTAGACGGCGCGCTTCAGCCGGGTCGAATTGGCGATGCCGACCTGAATGGTCGTCAGCATGTTGTCCCAGAAGCGCGGCGCCGAGAAGTAGAAGGTCGGCGCCACCTCGCGCATGTCGCGCAGGACGGTCTCCTGCTTCTCGGGGATGTTGACGGTGTGGGCGAAGACCAGCGCGGCCCCGACGGTCACCGCCGTGTCGCCCAGCCACGCCATGGGCAGGTAGGCGAGGATGTTCTCCCGATCGCCGAACACGCCGGCGCGATAGGAGGCGACCGCGGCCCCGATGACGTTGCCGTGGCTCAGCACCACGCCCTTCGGCGCGCCGGTCGTGCCCGACGAATGCAGGAACACCGCCGGGTCGCGCGGGCCGGCCAGGGAATGGAGCCGCTCGGCCAGGCCCGGCTCGGCCGCGAGCCGCGCCCGGCCGCGGGCGACGATCGCCTCCCAGGAATGCAGGCTCGCGGCCTCGTAGTCGCGCAGGCCGCGCGGGTCGTCGTAGACGACATGGTCGATGCGCGAGCCCGAGGCCCGCAGCTCTAGCGCCTTGTCGACCTGCTCCTGGTCCTCGGCGAGAGCGACGGCGATCGGCACCTCGCCGGCGAAGGTGCGCAGCTCGCCGAGCGTGGCGTCCGGATAGGTCGGCATCGCGTAGCCGCGCAGCATGGCCATGGCCAGCCAGCCGGCATAGAGCCTGAGCCGGTTGTCACCGAGCACCATCAGCGCCTGCCCCTCGCCGACGCCCATCTCGTCGAGCGCGGCGGCGAAGGCCGTGACCTCGTCGCAATATTGCGGCCAGGTCATCTCCTTCCAGATGCCGCGCTCCTTCTCGCGCATGGCGATGCCGCGCGGGTGCGTGCGCGCGTTCTCGGCGAGGAAGGAGATCAGCGTGCGGCCCGCCGCGCCGTCGAGGTCAGTGCGCATGGCCCTGCCCGATATAGGCTTCGATCACGCGCGGGTCCCTGATGACCTCGCGCGGGATGCCGGTGCCGATCATCTCGCCGTAGTTGAGCGCCAGCATGCGGTCGCAGATGCCGGTGATGACATCCATGTGGTGCTCGATCAGCAGCACGCTGACCCCCCGCTCGGCGCGGGCGTCGAGGACGAAGCGGGCCATGTATTCCTTCTCCTCCTGGTTCATCCCGGCCATCGGCTCGTCGTGGATCAGCAGGCGCGGTTCCGCCGCGAGCGCCCGCGCCAGCTCCACGCGCTTCTTCAGGCCGATGGGCAGGCCGTCGACGAGCTCGTGGCGGATGCCCTCGAGCTGCAGGAACTCGATGATCTCCTCGCAGATGACGCGGTTGGCGACCTCTTCCGGGCGCGCGAGCCACCAGTAGAGCGCGGTGCGCAGGACGCCGGGGCGCATGTGGATGTGGCGGCCCAGCATGATGTTGTCGAGCACGGTCAACCCGTTGAACAGCGCCAGGTTCTGGAAGGTGCGCGCGACGCCGAGCGCGGCGATCCGGTGCGGCTTGCGGCCGGTGATGTCCTGCCCGTCGAGCCGGATGCTGCCCTTGTTCGGCGGGTAGAAGCCGGTGATGGCGTTGGTGAGCGTGGTCTTGCCGCTGCCGTTCGGCCCGACGAGGCCGAAGATCTCGCCCCGGCGGATGACGAGGTCCACGCCCGTCACCGCCACGAGCCCGCTGAAGCGCCGCTCGATGCCGCGGCATTCGAGGATCGCCTCCCGCGAGGCCGCATCGCCGTTGGTTGTGCTGTGTTCCCGCGACATGGGTCGTCCCTTCCGGCGGCCGGGGTCAGGTCGTCCGGCCCGCGCGCTCGCGGGCGATGATGTTCTTCATGATGTGCGCGGTGCCGTCGCCGATCTGCAGCCCCAGCACGTCGCGCAGGCGTTGCTGGAAGGGCAGGTCCTCGGCGTAGCCGGCATGGCCGTGGATCAGAAGGCAGGCGTGGATCGCCTCGTAGGCCAGCAGCGGCGGCCACCACTTGGTCATCGCCGCCTCGGCCGTGTGCGGCAGCCCCTGGTCCTTCAGCCACAGCGCGTTGAGCGACATCAGCCGCGCCGCCTCGACCCTGGTGTCGAAGTCGGCGAGCTGGTGGGTGATGCCCTGGAAGGCCGAGAGCGGCTGGCCGAAGGCGCGGCGCTGGCCGATGTAGGCCCATGTCTCGTCGAGGCTGGCGCGCGCCGTGCCGAGGCATTGCAGACCGATCAGGGAGCGCGAGAAGTCGAAGCCCTGCATGACCTGGCCGAAGCCGCGCCCCTCCTCCCCCAGCAGGTTCTCGGCCGGGACGCGGACATTGTCGAACCAGATCGAGCCGTGGCCGATCGCGTTCTGCCCCATGTTGGAGAACTTCGAGGTGGTGATGCCGGGCAGGTCGAGCGGCACGAGGATGGCGGAGACGCCGCGCGCCCGCTCCTCCGGCCGGCCGGTGCGGGCGAAGGTGACGACGCCCCCGGCGATCTGGTTGGCGGAGATCGAGGTCTTCTCGCCGTTCAGCACGTAGCAGTCGCCGTCGCGCTCCATCCTGAGGCCGAGGCTGGCGGCGTCCGAGCCGCCCTTCGGCTCGGTCAGGGCGATGGCCAGCAGCAGCTCGCCCGCCGTCAGCCCGCGCAGCCAGTCGCGGGCGACTTCGGGCCGGGCGAAGCTGGCGAGGATCTGCCCGTTGAGCGAGGCGAGCAGCGAGACATAGGCGAAGGAGAAGTCGGCCTTGGCGATCTCCTCGATGATCGCGCCGGAGCAGAGATAGCTTGCCCCCATGCCGCCGAAGGCCTCGGGCAGTTCGGGCGCGATCAGGCCGAGCGACCCCATCTCGCGCAGCAGGCCGCGGTCGAAGGCGCCGGCCTTCTCGCGCGCCAGGTAGCCGGGCGCGACGCGGTCCTGCGCGAAGCGGCGCGCCACGTCGCGGATCTGGTCCAGCTCCTCGCTGTCGAAGATCGTTCTCATCGTTTCCTCCCATGCCCCCGAAGGGACGGCCTCCGATGCCCCCGAGGGGCGGGCATGCGCGACGGCCCTCCTGCCGTCCCCGCGCATGCCCCTGGCGGGTCAGCCGGTGAACCTGCGGAAGTCGGGCTTGCGCCTTTCCTTGAAGGCGATGCCGCCTTCCTTGCTTTCGTCGGTGTCGTAGTAGAGCGAGAGCGCATACATCCCGAGGCCGGCGATGCCGCGCTGGTGCTCGGTGTCGGCGTTGAAGGAGCGCTTGGCGATGGCGATCGCCGTCGGCGACTTCTCCATGATCTCGGCGCACCACCGGTCGACCTCGGCATCGAGCTGGTCGTCGGGGACGACGGTGTTGACCAGCCCCATCGCCAGCGCCTCGGCTGCGGAATAGCGGCGGCACATGTACCACATCTCGCGGGCCTTCTTCTCGCCGACCACGCGAGCGAGGAAGGCGGTGCCGTAGCCCGGATCGACCGAGCCGACCTTCGGCCCGGCCTGGCCGAACACGGCCTTCTCGCCGGCGATGGTGAAGTCGCAGATCGTGCACAGCACGTTGCCGCCGCCGATGGCGAAGCCCTGCACCTTGGCGATCACCGGCTTGGGCACGTCGCGGATGATCGAGTGCAGCTCCTCCATCGGCAGGCCGATGGTGCCGCGCCCGTCATACTGGCCCTCGTGGGCCGACTGGTCGCCGCCGGTGCAGAACGCCTTGTCGCCCGCCCCGGCCAGCACGATGACGCCGACCTTCCTGTCCCATCCCGCCCTGTTGAAGGCGTGGATCAGCTCTTCGCAGGTCTTGCCGCGAAAGGCGTTGTACTTGTCGGGCCGGTTGATCGTGATCTTGGCGACGCCGTCGGCGACGTCGAACAGGATGTCTTCGTAAACCATTCGTATCTTCCTCAGCCGTGCATGGTCAGGCCGCCCGAGACCGAGATCACCTGGCCGGTGATGAAGGCCGCGTCGTCGCTGGACAGGAATAGGATGGCGCCGGGCAGGTCGTCCGGCCGGCCGAGCCGGCCGAGCGGCACGGCCTTGGTGAAGGCGGCGCGCAGCTTCTCCTTGTCGCCGGCGGCCGCCATGAAGTTCTCCAGCATGCCGGTCTCGGTGACGCCAGGGCACACCACGTTGAAGGTGATGCCGTGGCGGGCATGCTCGCGCGCCAGCGTCTTCGAGAAGGCGATCACCCCGGCCTTGCAGGCCGCGTAGACCGACTCGCCCGACGAGCCGCCCCGGCCGGCATCCGAGCCGATGGAGACGACGCGCCCCGCAACGCCGCGCGCGACCATCGAGGCGAGCACCGGCTTGGTGACGTTGAGGACCGCGCGCAGGTTGATGTCGATGATCTTCGCCCAGAAATCCGGCTCAGACTTGAGGAACGGCACGAAGATGTCCCAGCCGACATTGTTGACGAGAATGTCGATCGGCCCGAACTCCGCCTCGACGCGAGCGACCGCCGCGGCGGTCGCGTCGTAGTCCGTCAGGTCGACGACCATCGCCGCCGCCTCGCCGCCGGCGGCGCGGATCGCATCGACCACACCCGCTGCGGCTTCGGCGCCGAGATCGGCGACCACGACGCGCGCGCCTTCCTCGGCGAAGCGCCGGCACGTGGCGGAACCGATCCCACCACCGCCGCCAGTTACGACAACTACTTTCCCATTCAACCCGCGCACACGCTTCTCCCGCTCTCCCGGAGGCAAGGCCAGATCGTCCGCAGAACGGCCGCTTCCCGGCCGCACTGCGTCAAAACCCTTCGCCGCTTGATCGACGGCCTCCCGGATCATGAGGTAGCGATTCAGGAAAGATATGTCAATATATTTCCGTTATGAATCGATGGACACGGCCGGCGAATGGCGCTTGACCCCGTCCTTCACGGGAGGCAGATTGCAGCGATGGTGAAAGATGTTGACCGATTTCGCGACCTGTCGCTGGGCCTGAGCAACCGGCTCTTCTTCCGACTCTACCAGTGCGCCAACATGCTGCATAAGACCGGCACGCGGGCGCTCGACGACTACCGCATCACGACCCAGCAATGGGCCGTTCTCGGCGCCCTCACCCGCCCGGCCTTCGCC
>JAEZXF010000574.1 GCA_023419995.1 Pseudomonadota bacterium
GCTGTCGACGGCGGCCATCGCCGCCCCGCCCGCCGTGGCGCTGGCGCTCGTCTCCGCCGGCACCGCCGCCGCGACGGTGCGGGTCGAGGCGCAGGGCGGGGCGGGCCTGCGGGAGATCGGCATCTACCGCGATGGCCGCCTGGTCGAAACCGTCGCCGTCGACGGCCGCGCCGCCGCGGTCGAGCGAAGCGTCGCGATCCACGCCGAGACGCGCGCCCTCGCGGCGGTGGCGACCGACGCCTCCGGCGCGAAGAGCTCCGTCGCCACCCTACCGCTCGGCCGGGCCGAACCCGCGGGGCCGGCGGCGGGCCGGCTCTTCGCCGTCGCCGTCGGCACCGACCTCTACGACGACCCGGCGATCGCGCCGCTGCGCTATGCGGTGAGGGACGCGCACACCTTCGCAAAAGGGGTGGAGAACGCCGGCAGCCGCTACTACGGCGCCGTGCGCTCGCACGTGCTGGAGAACGAGCCGCAGCTGTCGGCGGTTCTGCCGGCGCGTATCGAGGCGATCGCGGCCGAGATGACCGACGCCGACACCCTGTTCGTGCACATCGCCGGCCATGGCCTGCTCGGCGAGGATGGCGGGCTCTACCTCGCCGACCGCGCGACGCGGGCCGACGACCTCGCCGGCACGGCGATGGCGTGGCGCAGGCTTTCCGACGCGCTCGCCTCCGTCTCCGGCCGCGTCTTCATCTTCCTCGACGCCTGCCATTCGGGGGCGGCGGACGCGGCGACCAACGACCAGGCCGTTGACAGCCTGCTGGCGTCGTCGCGCACGCCCGTCAACGTCCTCGCCGCGTCCAAGGGCCGGCAATTCAGCCTCGAGGGCGGGCGGTTCGCCGGCGGCGCGTTCACCTCCGCGCTTGCCGCCATCTTCGCCGACATCGCGGCGCACGACGCCAACGCCAACAGTGCGCTCGACTTCTCCGAGCTCTACCGGGCGGTCAAGCAGCGCGTGGTGGCCGACACCGGCGGCGAGCAGACGCCTTGGGTCTCGCGTTTCGATCTGGTCGGCGACGCGCCCGTGCTGTGACGGCAGTGCCTACCCCTCGCGCACGCGCAGCGGCGTCGCCCCGAACCAGCGGCGGCAGGCACGGTTGAACGAGCTCTGCTCGTTGTAGCCGAGCATCGCGGCGATGCCGGCAAGCGGCATGCCGGTGTGGCGCAGGCAGTCCTCCGCCCGGACGCGCCGGACGGCATCGACGATCGCCTCGAAATGGAGCCCCTGCCGGGCGAGGTGCCGCTGCAGCTGCCGCCGGTGCATCTTCAGCTGGCCCGCCACCCTGTCGATGGCCGCGCCGCCGAAGGCGAGCTGCTCGGCCACCAGCGTCTCGACCTGCTTGCCGAGGTCGAGCGGATGCCGCCGCATGATGGTGACGACGAAACGCTCCGCGCTTTCGAGAAGGCGCGGGTCGGCCCGCTCGATCCCGAGGCCGAGCGCGCTGCGCGGCAGGAGGATGGCGTCTGTCGCCTGCCCGAAGTCGCACCGGCAGCCGAAATGGCCGCGATAGACCGTGGGGTCCATCGCCGGGGAATGCCGCAGCAGGATGCGCGGCGCATCGGCGCCCGCCGGGGCAACGGCCGCCCACAGCTTCGCGGCCATGCCGTAGGACTGCTCGACGATCTGCCGGCAGGGCGTGCCGGGCGCGAGGTCGAGGACGTAGCTGACGCAGAGATGGTCCGGCTCGTCCCCGTCGCCGATCGAGATCTGCGCGCCCGGCGTATGAAACGCGAAGTGCCGGACGAGCCGTTGCAGCGCCTCGCCGACCGTCGGCGAATGCAGCACGATCAGCGCCAGCGACCCGTAGATCGACAGGTCCTGCCGGGCGGAGAGGCGCAGGCCGAAATCGTCGAGCGCGAGGCGGCTGGCCGCATGCTCGTAGAGCGCGGCGAGGCTGTCGAGCGGGATGGGGAGGTCGGGATCGTCGAGGGCGGCGGCCGGGATGCCGCATTCGCGCAGCAGCGCCTTCGGGTCGGCCCCGTGGGCTTCGACCAGCGCCGGAAAGCCCGTCAGGGCCCGCGCCTGGATCATCTCCGGAACGATATGGCTCCTCATCCGCTGCTCGGCCCTCACCCGGCTCATGTCACCGAATGACAATAGCAGGACGGGCCCCGCATTCCATCCGGATCAGCCGATCAGGATCGCCCGGAAGTCGTTGACGTTGGTCAGGGTCGGGCCGGTGACGACCTGTGCGCCGATCGCGGCGAAGAAGCCGTGGGCGTCGTTGGCGGCGAGTGCGGCGTCGGGGTCGAGGCCGGCCTTGCGGGCTCTGGAGAGCGTGTCCGGGCCGACGAGCGCGCCCGCCACCTCCGCCGCGCCGTCGACGCCGTCGGTATCGCAGGCGAGCGCGTGGATGCCCGGCGCGCCGTCGAGCGCCAGCGCGAGCGCAAGGCAGAACTCCGCGTTGGGGCCGCCGACGCCGTTGCCGCGCCGCGTCACCGTCAGTTCGCCGCCGGAAAGCAGCAGCAGCGGCGGGGCGCCGGCCGGCCGCTCCGTCCGGAGTTTCAGCGCCAGCGCGGCCTGTTCCGCGGCCACGTCGCGCGCCTCACCCTCGATCGCGTCGCCGAGTATCCGCAC
>JAEZXF010000016.1 GCA_023419995.1 Pseudomonadota bacterium
GGTCGGGCTCCTGCTCACCGTCATCGGCGTGCTCGTCGGAGAGGCCCTGCGCCGGCCCCGCGCCGACGCGAGGGCGGGCTGACGGGACCCAACCCCACCCGGCAGGCGGGGCTGTCCCGCCACCGCCCGGCTTTCTGTTCTCATCGGCCGGGCGGCCACACGCAGACATGACATTCGAGCATAAGGACGGTTCACGTGTTCCTTGAAAAACTCGCCGCGCAACAGGCCGTCATCGGAATCGTCGGGCTCGGCTACGTCGGCATCCCCCTGGCGCTGCGCTTCCACGAAGCGGGCTTCACCGTCCTCGGCTTCGACATCGATGAGCAGCGCGTCGCCGGGCTGAATGCCGGCCGCAGCCCGATCAAGCACATCCCCGGCGCCGACATCGCCGCCATGGTCGCGGGCGGCTTCTCCGCCACCGACGATTTTGCGCGCATCGCCGAGGCGGACGCGATCGTCATCTGCGTGCCGACGCCGCTGAACCGGCATCGCGAACCGGACCTGTCGTTCATCGTCGGCACGATGGAGACGATCGCGCCGCATCTGCGCACCGGCCAGTTGCTGTCGCTCGAAAGCACCACCTGGCCCGGCACCACCGACGAGGTGCTGCGCCCCTATGTCGAGAAGCGCGGCCTGAGGATCGGCGACGATTTCTTCCTCGTCTATTCGCCCGAGCGCGAGGATCCGGGCAATCCGAACTTCACCACCCGCACCATCCCCAAGATCGTCGGCGGCACGACGCCCGCCTGCCGCGCGGCCGGCGAGGCGCTGTACGGCGCGGTGATCGACCGCGTGGTGCCGGTTTCCTCGACGCAGGCGGCGGAGTTGACCAAGCTGCTGGAGAACATCCACCGCTCGGTCAATATCGGGCTGGTCAACGAGATGAAGATCATCGCCGACCGCATGGATATCGACATCTACGAGGTGATCGACGCGGCCGCGACCAAGCCGTTCGGCTTCACGCCCTATTATCCGGGGCCGGGGCTCGGCGGCCACTGCATCCCGATCGACCCGTTCTACCTGACGTGGAAGGCGCGCGAGTACGGCCTGTCGACGCATTTCATCGAGCTGGCCGGCGAGATCAACCGCGACATGCCGCAATGGGTCATCGCCAAGATCGCCGCGGCGTTGAACGAGCGCCACAAGTCGCTCAAGGGCAGCCGCGTCCTCGCGCTGGGCATCGCCTACAAGCGGGATGTCGACGACATGCGCGAATCGCCCTCGGTGCTGGTGATGGAGATCCTGCGCGACAGGGGCGCGATCGTCGACTATTCGGACCCCAACGTGCCGGTGTTCCCCAGGATGCGCGAGCACAGGTTCGACCTGAAATCGGTCGAGCTGACGCCGGAGAACCTCGCCTCCTACGATTGCGTCGTGCTGCTGACCGACCATTCCGATTTCGACTACGGGCTGATCGTCGACCACGCCCAGCTGGTGGTCGATACGCGGGGCAAGTACCGGGAGCCGCACGAGAAGGTGGTGAAGGCCTGATCCGCGCCGCGCCGGGCGAGCCGCCCGGCCGCGGGCCGCCCTACGGCACCAGACACAGCGAAACCGTCGCCGACGCGTAGTCGCGGCCGGCGATCGGCGGCGCGAACTCCAGCCAGAGGTGGCTGCCGCCGCCGTTCGCGACATACTGCGCCCTCGCATTGACGGCGGCCGGCTGCTCGCAGACCGGGAGCGCGGCCAGCGTGGCGAGGTCCCGGCGCTCGATCCCGTGGCCGACGGTGGGGACGATGGCTTCCTGCGCGGCTTTCGAGAGGACGATGCCGGTGGGATAGTAGGGCGAGGGCATCGGCGGCGTCGAGAAGGCGAGGGCGCCGTCCCGGTAGAGCTCGGCCACCATCTCGCCGACCAGGCAGCACGCGAAGGAATCGCTGAACCGCGTCGCCGACATGTGGTCGCCGGCCACCGACCACATCAGCGTCTCTTCATAAGACGAAGGGGCCAGGGCAACCGGCTCGCCGTCGAGGAAGCCGCCGGCATGGGTTCCGGCTTCCCTGTCCCACACCGACCAGGCGATGCGGTCTCCGTCCGGCACGGTGGCGTAGAGCCATGTTCCCTGCGGCGTCTTGTATATGACCTCTTCGGGCGTGCAGTCCTGCGGGCGCCGGATGAGGGCGAGGTTCCCGGCCCTGTCGGGGTCGTTGCGCACGTAGAGGCGGATCTCGCCGTCCACGGCGTCGAAGCGCGGATAGCTGAACATGCCGGGCCAGTGGCAGACGAGGGCCGCCCCGCCGTCGCGGCCCACGCGGTAGAGGAAGAGATCGGAGCTGTGGAAGGCGGTGGCGACGAGGATGTCCTCGCCGTCCGGCCAGAGCGCCGGCGCGGCGTGGTCGTCCGGCTTGCCGTAGTCGTGGATCTCCACCCGGCGGACCACCGCGCCGGCGTCGATGTCGACCGAGGCGACCTCGACGACGCCGCTCGTCCTGACATAGCCGACATGGATCCTGTTCGCGACCTGCACGGCCGCCGGGCTGTTGTAGTAGAGGATGGCGGCGCCGTCCGCGACCGCCACTCTCACCGGCACGGCCGGCCGGGACCACCACACCGCCACGACCGCGGCCAGTGCCACGGCGACCGCGGCCAGCGTCAGGGCGGGATACCGAGCGAGCCCCTTCATTCATTCGCTCCCGATGCGTTCTCGACAGATCCGTTCGCGCCGCCGGCGCGGCGTCAAGCTATGTGGCCGGCTCAGGCGAGGAAGGCTGTGGCCTTCACTTGCGCCGGATTATCCGCCTCACCCTGTCCTTCAGCCGGTAGACCCACTCCTCGTTGGCGAAGTCGGAATAGTGGCGGGGCGGGGCGGCCATGATGCTGCGGAACTCGTTCTCGCTGATGCCCAGCTTCTTGATGACGAAATCCTCGTCGATCTTCAGCTTCTCGGGATCGTAGAGCGGCTCCTCCATCCGCTTCAGTGCTTCCTCGCGCGTGATCTCGCCGGCGACGACCATGCTGGAGAGGTGGGCGCGCCTTTTGTCGAAGCCGAACTTCACCGGCAGGTAGTGGGCCTGGAACCAGCGCGTCCAGCGCGATTCGTGATGCTTGTCGCCGTAGTTCTTCCAGCCGAGCTCGCGCTCGATGAAGGCGATCGCCGCGTCGCGCTCGTAGGGCAGGTAGTCGAGCGGGCGGATGCGCTGCAGCTTGTGGACGTAGGGGTAGAGCACGTAGTTCCGGAAGAAGCTCATGCGCTTGTACGTCTTCAGCGGCCGCTCGCCGAACGCCTTGTGGATGGCATTGAGGTTGGTGGCGTCCGAGGCGTTGTAGCCCCATGCGCTCGGCAGGATCGATTCGGTGGCGAAGTTGCCGCCGGTGAGGAAGTAGCCGATCTTCTTGCGCACCGTGAGCTCGTAGAGCACGGCGAAGAAGACGTGGTCCTGCGGCACGTCCTGGTTGGCGACGCCGGCGCGGAAATAGGCGCGCTGGAGATCCTGCACCTCCTGCCAGTCGACGACCTCGGTATAGAGGTCGATGTCGAGCTTGCGCACGATCTGCTCGATGTTGTGCACCGCGATCTCGGAGTTCCAGCCGGCGTCGACGTGGATCGCCAGCGGGCGCAGCCCCAGCTCGCGCACCACGACCCAGGCGAGATACGAGCTGTCGACGCCGCCGCTGAGGCCGATGACGCAGTCGTAGTCCTTGCCGCGGCCGTCTTCCTTGATCCTGGCGACGATCGCGTCGAGCCGGGGCCGCCCGTCGTGCGGGAACCACCGCTTTCCGACGAACAGCGCGTCGACCCGCCGGCAATGGCTGCAGACGCCGTCGTCGTCGAACGCGATCTCGGGATCGCTGGTGTCCATGATGCAGCGGGTGCAGGTCTGCACCGGGCGGGCGGGCGCCGGGATCATGCGAACACCCCCGACCCGTCGTAGAGCTTCTCGAGGTCCGCCTGCGGCGGGTAGGAGATGAGCACCGCGTTCAGCCTGCCGATCAGCACGAACAGCGAGCCGGCGGCCACGGCGTGCGCGCCGGCGGCGATGGCCTCGCGCAGGTGGCCGAGCGTTCCGGCGCCGCCGCAGGCGACAACCGGGATGTCGACGGCCTCGGACACGGCCCCGACGAGGTCGAGGTCGTAGCCGCACTGCATACCGTCGCGGTCGATGTCGTTGAGCAGGATCTCGCCGGCGCCGAGCTCCCGGGCGCGAACGGCGAAGGCGACCGGATCGATCTGCCTGTCGCGGCGGCCGCCGTTCGAGAAGACGGAATGGCGCCCGTCGGACAGGCGTCGGACGTCGATCGAGACGACGATGCTCTGGGAGCCGAAATCGCGCGCCGCCGCCTCCACCAGGGCAGGGGTGTCGTGGGCGGCCGTGCTCAGCGACACCTTCTCGATGCCTTCGCCGAGCAGGCGGCGGATTTCCTCGAGCCCGGTGATGCCGCCGCCGTAGCACATCGGCATGAAGCACTCGCCGGCGAGTTCGACGATCTCCTTGATTCGCGGCCGGAACCCTTCCCGCGAGGCGTCGATGTCGAGCACGATCAGCTCGTCCACCTCCTTCTCGTTGAAGATGCGGACGGCGTTGACCGGGTCGCCGAGGTACTTCCACGGCTCGAAGCGCCGCGTCTTGTTGAGGCCTTGTCCGTGCAGGAGCAGGACGGGAATGGTGCGTGTCAGGAGCATCTCAGAGATCCGCGAACGCCTTCAGCAGGCCGAGGCCGAACCGGTGGCTTTTCTCGGGATGGAACTGGACGCCGAATATGTTGTCCTTCTGGAACGAGGCGCAGAAGTCGACCCCGTAGGAGCAGGTCGCGGCGTTGACCGAGGCGTCGTCGAGGGCGACGTAGTAGGAATGGACGAAGTAGTACTTCGCCTCCGCGCCGAAGGCGGCGAAGAGCTCGGCGCGCGGCTCGATGGTGACCTTGTTCCAGCCCATGTGCGGCACGCGCAGCCTCGCCTCGGCGGGCGGACGGAAGCGGCGGCACTCGCCGTCGATCCAGCCGAGCCCGCGGGCGTCGCCCTCCTCGCTGCCCCTGGTCATGATCTGCATGCCGACGCAGATGCCGAGGATGGGGCGCCCGCGCGCGATGGCGTGCTCGGTGAGGGCGTCGACGAGGCCAAGCTCCTCCAGCCGCCGCATCGGCCCGTCGAAGGCGCCGATGCCCGGCAGGATCACCTTGTCGGCGCGCCTGATGTCCTCCGGCCGATCGACGATCAGGGGGATCTGGTTCAGGCGACGCAGCATCCGGTCGACGGACCGGATATTGGCGTAGCCGTGATCGACGATTGCAATCATGCCTGCTTTCCGATACCCCACGTCTGCAAATCGACGCCATCGCGGGTAAAGTCAAGTGGGAAGCATCGGGCGACTGAAGGCTGTCCTGACCCGGTCCAGCGATTTACGCAGGCATCTGCTGGTTCAGTCGGCGGGGACCATCCTCTCGCAGTTGATCCCCATCCTCGTCGCGCCGCTGCTGACCCGCCTGTTCGATCCCGCTGAGTTCGGCCTCTACGGAAGCGTTGTGTCGATCTCGGCACTTCTCGCCATCTTCGTCACGTTGCGCATCGACC
Source organism: Pseudomonadota bacterium (assembly GCA_023419995.1). GTDB lineage: Bacteria > Pseudomonadota > Alphaproteobacteria > Rhizobiales > Rhizobiaceae > Aerobium. Next base: position 5,510 of record JAEZXF010000016.1, read on the forward strand.
ACGGCATCATGGTTGCGCCGGGAGACGACGAGGCAAGAAAAACCGCGATCCTGTCGCTGATGCTCGCGCTCGCCGGCACCCTCGTCTTCGCTGTCGGCGCGGTGGCCGTGCTCGCCGCCATCGGGATGCTGGACAGCAACCAGCTGGTCATATGGGGCATCCTCGTGCCGCTGGCGGGCGTGCTGGTGGCCGCGGTGCGGACGCTCACGCTGTTCAGCAACCGCCTCAAGGCATTCCGGCTCGTTTCTAGGGCGCGCATCCTCCAGGCGGTCTGCGTCGCTTTGGTGTCGCTCCTGCTCGGCTATCTGGCGCTTCAAAGCTACGGGCTGGTGATCGCGATGATCGCCGGCTACTTCCTCTACGTCGCGATGCTGGCACCCGCTCTCTGGCCGCCGGTCAGGCTCGACCGGCAGGACGCTGCCTCCCTCCTGAAGGCGAACGGCCGGTTCATCCGGTTCAGCTTCCCTGCCGACCTCGTCAACACGTTGTCGTGGCGCATCCCGTTCATCGCGTTTCCGGCGCTGTTCGGGCTGGAGCAGACGGGTTATCTCGCGCTCGCCTATACCGTGGTGGCCACGCCCACCCGCTTCATCGGCAACGCTCTCGGCGAGGTCTTCTATTCCCATGCCGCACGGCAATATGAGGAGACGGGGAACTGCTGGCCTACCGCGAAGAATATCGCGCTCCTTCTCGGCATGGTGGGGCTGGTCGGGTTCTCGATCCTGTTCCTGATTGCCGAACCGGCATTCGTGATCGTCTTCGGCGAGGAATGGATAGAGTCGGCGGTGTTCACGAAAATTCTCATTCCCATGATCATCATCAGGTTCGTGGCCAGCCCCCTCAGCGTGGTCTTCTATATCGCGGGTCGCCAGAAGGAGGACTTTCTGTGGCAGGTTGCCTTCCTGCTGGCCACGACCGTCGCCATATTTCTGGGCGTGTGGGCCGGCGGCATAACGGCATCCCTCGCTGCGTTCAGCGCGGTTGGAAGCGTGCTCTATCTGGTTTATTTTGTCCTGATCCGTCGGTATGCGACCGACGCCGGCAGGTTCGGATGACGGATCGTGGGTTCCAGGTTGGCTCGGTTCGTCGTTGCGTGACAACGCCGTGGTATCGGCATGGAGGCGTTGCGTGCGTTCCTGGATGCGGTCGGGCCGCACGCCCTGTATATTGACGATCGAAGCATGAGCGGCTCCGTAAAAGCGAAGAGAAAATCAGTAATTACTTTACTGTATCTTATTCTGTTTTTGGCAGTTTCCCTCAATTATATATTATACGTGAATCCATCCTCCGCCTATATGGGATTCAATATCGATATCGACGTAATAAGGATTATTTTCTCCGTATGCATCATAGTGGTATTTTCTTCTCTGACCCCCGTGGACGATAGCGTCCGTGCGTTCTTTCTCAATATAATCCTGACGATCCAGCTCGTCCCTTCCCTGGTTCTCTATTCCCTGGCTGGAAAACCAACCGATCTCGCCTTCGTGATCTGGGTGGCGATTGCCATCGTCTATGCCGTGAGCGCGCTTCCGATGCCGCGCGGGCGCCTCATGAGAATCAATCCCAGGCATCTGTTGTGGATGCTGCTGGTGACGACAGGCGGTCTCATCGCCGCTCTCTCCTTCCTCGGAGGGTTTGGCAATTTCAATCTGGATATTCGTCAGGTCTATGAGTTCCGGAGCGCTGCGGCAGAAGCCCTTCCGGGTATCTTTGCCTATCTGATGCCGATTTTCTCCAAAATCGTCATTCCGTTCGGACTAACTCTTTCAATCTACTATAGAAAATATACTTATTTCTTTGTTTTTATGGCAGCATCTATTATCCTGTTCGGAGTTTCTAATCATAGAGGGATTATAATATACCCTATAATGACGATTTTTATATTTTATGCGCTAAATTTATCGAATCAATATTCGTCCGTGCTGATTTTGCTCATATCGGCGCTTGTGGTGGCGATGATTGATTCCGTCTTGTTCTTTTCCCTCGGACAGGAATCGATCTGGGGGTGGTACGTCGATCTGTTCGTTCGCAGAGGGCTGATGATCCCGGCGTTGCTCGACTATCATCACATCGAGTTCTTTTCCGAAAATCCGAAATATTTCTGGGCGTCCTCGAGGCTTAGCTTTGGCATGGTCCAGAATCCCTACGGAATTCAGTCTCCCAACGTCATCGGCGAGGCCTATTTCAACAATGTGGAGAATGCCGCCGGGACGGGATTCATCGGCTCGGGATTTGCGCAAGCGGGAATGGTGGGCGTCGTGCTCTACTCCGTGGGAGTCGGCATCGTGATAGCGATTCTCCAGGCTTTCGGACGCTATCTGGGCCTTCCGCTCGTGGCAGCCGTCATGATCGTGCAGATTGCGACGATGCTTACGGCAACGGACTTCGTCACCATGTTTCTGACGCATGGTCTGTTTGCCTCGTTCATATTGCTTGCGATAATACGCGCTCCCAAGGAGCGGCGTGCAGCCGGCAGGCGAGAAGCGTATCGAGCGCCCATGGCTGTTCCCCAGAAGGGTTGAAATTCATTGGCCTGCATCGCCCATCTCACCTCCGTTCATCCTCGCTACGACACGCGCATCTTCCTGAAGATGTGCCGCAGCCTTTCGGCGGCGGGGCACGCGGTGACGCTGGTCGTCGCCGACGGGCTGGACGAGGAGGAAAAGGACGGGGTCCGCATCGCCGACGTCGGCCGGTCGCGGGGACGGCTCGACCGGATGCTGGGCGCGACGCGCCGGGTGCTGAAGCGGGCGCTGGCGCTCGATGCCGACGTGTATCATCTCCACGATCCCGAGCTGTTGCCCGCCGGGCTGGCGCTGAAGCGGCGCGGCAAGCGGGTGATCTTCGATGCCCATGAGGATCTGCCGCGGCAGATCCTGTCGAAGGCCTACCTGCACCCGGCCGTCCGCCGCTCCGTCTCGTGGGCGGCGGCGGCGTTCGAACGCTTCGCCTGCGGCCGGCTCGACGCGGTCGTCGCCGCGACGCCGGCCATCCGCGACAAGTTCAAGCGCCAGGGCATCGCGGCCTTCGACATCAACAACTTTCCCATGTTGGGCGAGCTCGATGCCGAGGTCGCGTGGGGGCTGAAGGAGAAGGAGGTCTGCTACGTCGGCGGCATCGGCGCCATCCGCGGCATAAGGGAGGTGGCGGCGGCGATGGCGCTGTGCCGCTCCGGCGCGCGGCTCAACCTGGCGGGCGGGTTTCCCGAGAAGGAGGTCAAGGCCGAGGTGGAGAGGATGCCGGGCTGGGCCCGCGTCAACGAACTCGGCTTCCTGTCGCGCGACCAGGTGAGGCAGACGCTCGGCCGCTCGGTGGCGGGGATCGTCACCTTCCTTCCCATGCCGAATCACATCGACGCCCAGCCGAACAAGATGTTCGAGTACATGTCCGCGGGGCTGCCGGTGATCGCGTCCCACTTCCC
>JAEZXF010000085.1 GCA_023419995.1 Pseudomonadota bacterium
GATCAGCACGGCGCGCGCCTCCTCCGTCAGCGGCAGCGGCTTTCCCTCCAGCGTCTCGGCCCGCTCAAGCAGTGCCACCACACTTTCGGGCGCCAGCGGCTTGAACGTCAGCACCCGCGCCCGCGACAGGAGCGCGGCGTTGAGCTCGAAGGAGGGGTTCTCCGTCGTCGCGCCGACGAGGATGACGGTGCCGTCCTCCATCACCGGCAGGAACGAGTCCTGCTGGGCGCGGTTGAAGCGGTGGATCTCGTCGACGAAGAGAAGCGTCTGCCGGCCCGACGCGCGCCGCAGCCGCGCCGCCTCGAACACCTTCTTCAGGTCCGCGACGCCGGAGAAGATCGCCGAGATCTGCTCGAACGACAGCCCCGTCTCGCCGGCGAGAAGCCGCGCCACCGTCGTCTTGCCGGGGCCGGGCGGCCCCCAGAACACCATGGAGCCGAGCGAGCCCGAGCGGATCATCCGGGTCAGCGCGCCGTCGGGGCCGGTCAGGTGGTCCTGCCCCACCACCTCGGCAAGCGTCGTCGGGCGCATCCGGTCGGCAAGCGGCCGCCCGACGTCCGGCGCAGGCTTCGGATCTGGCGAGAACAGGTCGGCCATGATGTCAGTAGCGCAGGATCTGGTTCATCAGGCGGCCGTCGCGCTCGATGGTGAAGCGCCACCAGCGCGCGTCTCCCAACGCCACTTCCCGCAGCTTCTCGGCGGTGTCGATCGGCTCGCCGTTCACCTCGCGCACGATGTCGCGCGGCCTCAGGCCGAAGCCCGCCGCCGGCGAGTTGCCGAGGATCTCGATGATGGCGACGCCGCGCACCTCGCCGCGCAGGCCGAGGCGCTGGGCAAGGCGCGGCGACAGCTCCGCCACCTTGGCGCCGGCGAACGGGCTGCGGCCGTCGATGATGATCTCGGCGGTCGAGGCGCCTTCCGGCGCGCGGATCAGCTCGACGTCGAGCGTGCGCTCGCGGCCCTGGCTGTAGACGGTCAGGTTCGCGTGGCTGCCGATCGGGCTCGTCGCCAGCCGGTAGCCGAGCGCGTCGGGATGCTCGATCGCCGCGCCGTTGAGCGCCAGCACCACGTCGCCGGGGCGCAGGCCGCCCTTCGCGGCGGGTCCCTCGGCCGTCACCGACTTGACCAGCGCGCCCTGCGGCCGCGCCATGCCCAGCGCCTCGGCCATGGTGGCGTCGACGTTCTCGAAGACGGCGCCGACGAAGGGGCGCTCGAAATAGTCGAGGCCGGCCCGCGCCGCCTCGACCACCGCGCGAACGATGTTCGAGGGAATGGCGAAGCCGATGCCGATCGACCCGCCCGAGCGGCTGAAGATCGCGGTGTTGATGCCGACGACCTCGCCGCCCATCGACACCAGCGCGCCGCCGGAATTGCCGGGGTTGATCGCCGCGTCCGTCTGGATGAAGAAGCCGAAGTCGCTGACGCCGATATGCGTGCGGGCGAGGCCCGAGACGATGCCGCTCGTCGTGGTCTGGCCGACGCCGAACGGGTTGCCGATGGCGAGCACCAGGTCGCCGACCTCGAGCGCGTCGGAATCGCCGAGCGCGGCCACCGGGAACGGCTCCGAGCCCTCGATCTTCAAGACGGCGAGGTCGAGCGATTCGTCCTTGAGCAGGATCGTGCTCTGGAACTCGCGGCCGTCGGCCGTCGCCACGCGCACCTCGTCGGCGTCGCGGATGACGTGGTAGTTGGTCACCACGTAGCCGCTCGGGTCGACCAGCACGCCGGAGCCGAGCGAGGACTGCACGCGCGGCGGCATCTGCCGGCGGCCGAAGAACTGCTCGAAGAACGGGTCGCCGGCGAAGGGCGAGTGCGCCACCACCTGCTGCGAGGCATAGACGTTGACCACGGCGGGCGTGATCTCGCGCACCAGCGGCGCGAAGGACAGCTGCATGTCGGCCTGGCCGAACGGCACCCGCCGCTCGGGCTGCGCGGTGGTGTCGCCGCGCAGGAGGTCGCTCAGCGCGTCGGCCAGCCCTTTCCCGGGACTGTCCTGCGCGGCGGCGGGCGCGGCGAAGGCAAGCGCGGCGGACAGGAAGAGCGGAAGCAGGGCGGCACGGCGCATGGAGAATCCTCGCAATGAACGAAGCAGCGTCATTGTCGCAGGGAATGTGCAAAATAAAAGGCGAGAGGCGGCCGCGCGCGATCCATTTGGCCCGCGGCGGCCGGAAAAGCGAAAAGGGGCCTTGCGGCCCCTTCCCTGAAGGTCACGGAAGCTGAGGCGATCAGGCCGCCTCGGCCTCGCCGGCAGCGACTTCCGCCTCGTGGCGGGCGCGGTCGGCCGCGCCCTTGGCCGACACGTCGCGCTCGACGAACTCGATCACGGCCATCGCCGCGTTGTCGCCGTGGCGGAAGCCCGCCTTCATGATGCGCAGGTAGCCGCCGTTGCGGGTGGCGTAGCGCGGCGCGATGATGTCGAACAGGCGCTTGGCGGCGGCTTCGGAGCCGGTCGCGGCGATCGCCTGGCGGCGGGCATGCAGGTCGCCGCGCTTGCCGAGCGTGACAAGCTTCTCGACGATCGGCCGCAGCTCCTTGGCCTTGGGCAGCGTGGTGGTGATCTGCTCGTGCTCGATCAGCGAAGCAGCCATGTTCGTGAACAGCGCCTTGCGATGGCTGACGGTGCGGCCGAGCCGGCGTCCGGATTTTCCGTGGCGCATGGGCCTTCTCCTTCGGTTCGTTTCAGAGGCGTGAAGCCTCGGTTCCTGTGCCGCATGATCGGGTCCGGGAGTATCGTGCCCCCGGCGATCATGCTCAATACTGGTCTTCGTAGCGCTTGGCGAGGTCTTCGATGTTCTCCGGCGGCCAGTCCTGCACCTCCATGCCGAGGTGGAGGCCCATGGCGGCCAGAACTTCCTTGATCTCGTTGAGCGACTTGCGGCCGAAATTCGGCGTGCGCAGCATCTCGGCTTCCGTCTTCTGGATCAGGTCGCCGATGTAGACGATGTTGTCGTTCTTCAGGCAGTTGGCCGAACGGACGGAGAGCTCCAGCTCGTCGACCTTCTTGAGCAGCGCCGGGTTGAACGCCAGCTCCGTGACCGCCTCGGAAGCGACTTCCTTCTGCGGCTCGTCGAAGTTGACGAACAGGCCGAGCTGGTCCTGAAGGATGCGCGCGGCGAACGCCACGGCGTCCTCGCCCGAGATTGCGCCGTTGGTCTCGATGGTCATGGTCAGCTTGTCGTAGTCCAGAACCTGGCCCTCGCGGGTGTTCTCGACCTTGTAGGAGACCTTCTTGACCGGCGAGTAGAGGCTGTCGACCGGGATCAGGCCGATCGGCGCGTCCTCGGCGCGGTTGCGCTCGGCCGGGACGTAGCCCTTGCCGGTGTCGACCGTGAACTCCATGCGGATCTCGGCGCCCTCGTCGAGGGTGCAGATCACATGGTCGGGATTCAGGATCTCGATGTCGCCAACGGTCTGGATGTCGCCGGCCGTCACCGCGCCCGGGCCCTGCTTGCGCACGACCATGCGCTTCGGACCGTCGCCTTCCATGCGGATGGCGATCTCCTTGATGTTGAGCACGATGTCGGTGACGTCCTCGCGCACGCCGGCGATCGAGGAGAACTCATGCAGCACGCCGTCGATCTGCACCGCCGTGACGGCTGCGCCGCGCAGCGACGACAGCAGCACGCGGCGCAGCGCATTGCCGAGCGTCAGGCCGTAGCCGCGCTCGAGCGGCTCGGCGACGAGCGTGGTCAGCGTCTTGCCCTTCGAGTTGAACTCGATCTTGTTGGGCTTGATCAGTTCCTGCCAGTTTTTCTGGATCATACGGGTCTTCCTTCCGTTTCCCGCCACCATCCAATCGTGGCGGGCAAAGCCGGGAACCCGGAGAGGAGCGCGCGCCCGAAGCCGGGCCGTCCGCGCTCATCCGGTCTTGTTCGTGCTGGTCAGACGCGGCGCTTCTTGCGCGGGCGACAGCCATTGTGCGGGATCGGCGTCACGTCGCGGATCGACGTGATGGTGAAGCCGGCGGCCTGCAGCGCGCGCAGCGCCGACTCGCGGCCGGAACCGGGGCCGCACACCTCGACCTCGAGCGTGCGCATGCCGTGCTCCTGCGCCTTCTTGGCGCAATCCTCGGCCGCCATCTGCGCGGCGAACGGGGTCGACTTGCGCGACCCCTTGAAGCCCTGCGCACCGGCCGACGACCAGGCAATCGCGTTGCCCTGCGCGTCGGTGATGGTGATCATGGTGTTGTTGAAGGTCGAGTTGACGTGCGCGACGCCGGACGAGATGTTCTTCCGTTCGCGGCGACGTACGCGTGCTGCTTCCTTGGCCATGCTTGGTCCTTCCGTTTGATATCGACGCCGCCGTAGTGCCAGCGGCTACACCATGGTCGACGGCAGTCGGCAGAGGCCGGCCGCCAACCAGATTCTTACTTCTTCTTGCCCGCGATCGCCTTCGCCGGGCCCTTGCGGGTGCGGGCGTTGGTGTGGGTGCGCTGGCCGCGCACCGGCAGCGAGCGGCGGTGGCGCAGGCCGCGGTAGCAGCCCAGGTCCATCAGGCGCTTGATGTTCATCGAGACTTCGCGGCGCAGGTCGCCCTCGACCTGGTAGTCGCGGTCGATCGTCTCGCGGATCTGCAGCACCTCGGAATCGGTGAGCTGGTTGACGCGGCGATCGAGCGGGATGCCGACCTTCTCGACGATCTCGGCGGCGAACTTCGCGCCGATGCCGTGGATGTACTGCAGCGCGATGATGACGCGCTTGTTGGTCGGGATGTTGACGCCAGCTATACGGGCCATGTCTCTCTTCTCCATGTAAGCCGGCCCTCGGGCCGGCGCTTTCGTTGTCCAGCGTCCGGTGGAGGCCGGCCCCGGCGGGGTGTTCCTGTCAAAGCAGCCGCGCGGCCCGGTCGGGCCGGCGGCTCGATGCCTGAATGGAAGACGCGCTGCCCAAAGTCCGGTTCGGGCACAAAGTCAACACTTCGTGCCCGATCGGCCGTCGGGCGGGCATCCTAGTCCAGCAGCGCGGCGATCTGCCTGGTGACGTCGTCGATCGCCGCCATGCCGTCCACGCCCTTGAGCATGCCCTTGGCATGGTAGTAGCCTATCAGCGGCGCGGTCTTCTTGTAGTACTCGCGCAGACGCTCCTCGAACACCTCGGGGTTGTCGTCCTTGCGCACCGGCTGGCCGGCGGCCTTCGCCTCCTCGGCGCGGCGAACGATTCGCCCGACCAGCGCCTTGTCGTCGACCACCAGCTCGATGACAGCGTCGAGCGGAATGCCGCGCGTGGCCAGCATCGCCTCCACGGCATCGGCCTGCGCCAGCGTGCGCGGATAGCCGTCGAGGATGAACCCCGCGGCGCAGTCCGGCTGGTCGATGCGCTCGGCGACGATCGCGTTGACGATCTCGTCGGAGACGAGCTCGCCCGCATCCATCACCGCCTTGGCGCGCTTGCCCACCTCGGTCTGCGCCTGCACCGCGGCGCGCAGCATGTCGCCCGTCGAGAG
>JAEZXF010000093.1 GCA_023419995.1 Pseudomonadota bacterium
GCTCGGCGCGCTCGCCGACCTTTGCCTGGCGCTGACGCCCGCCCGCCAGCGCCACGAGGAGCTGCTGGTGACGGGCGGAGCCTTCCTCGACGCCGCGAAGGCGTGGCCCGACCCGGTGCACGGCCGCCTGCCGCGCCCCTGCCCCTATCCGGTCGCCTTCGGCGCCGTGGCCGGCGCGGCCGGCATCGCCGCCGCCGACGCGGTGCTGGCGCTGCTGACCGCCCATGCGCAGGCGCAGATCTCCGTCGCCGTCCGGCTCGTCCCCATCGGCCAGACCGACGGGCTGGCGATCCTCGCCGCCGTCGAGACGGACATCGCCGCGCTCGCCCCGGCGCTGGCCGAGGCCGGCGAGGACGACCTCGGCGCTGCGTCCTACGCCGCCGACATCGCCGCGATGAACCACGAAACGCTCACGACAAGGATCTTCCGCTCATGACATCTGCAAACGGCCCGCTGCGCATCGGCATCGGCGGCCCCGTCGGCTCGGGCAAGACGACGCTGTGCGAGAAGCTGCTCAAGGCGATGCGCGACCGCTATTCGATGGCGGTCGTCACCAACGACATCTACACCAAGGAGGACGCGCTGATCCTGGCGCGATTGCAGGCGATTTCGGAAGACCGCATCGTCGGCGTCGAGACCGGCGGCTGCCCGCATACGGCGATCCGCGAGGACGCCTCGCTCAACCTCGCCGCCATCGCCGATCTGAATGCGCGCTTTCCCGACCTCGACATGGTGCTGGTCGAGAGCGGCGGCGACAACCTCGCCGCCACCTTCTCGCCCGACCTCGCGGACCTGACGATCTACGTGATTTCGGTGGCGCAGGGCGAGAAGATCCCGCGCAAGGGTGGCCCGGCGATCACCCGCTCGGACCTGCTCGGCGGCAACAAGACCGCCCTCGCGCCCTATGTCGGCGCCGACCTCGCCGTGATGCGCGCCGACACCGAGCGGGCGCGCGAGGGCCGGTCCTACGTGATGAGCGACCTGTCGCGCGGGATCGGCCTTGCCGAGATCGTCGCCTTCGTCGAGCGGGCGGGCGGGCTGGCCTCGCCGGGCGGGAGCGCGGGCAGCCCCGCAACCTAGCGGGGAGGAAGGGATGCCGCCTGCGCGCGGATGGCCCCCCGCGCGCAGGCGTGCGGTTCGGCTCAGCGGTAGCTGACGAACCCGGTCAACGGCTCGACGGTGTTCTCCATCGGGTTGACCCGAACGATCTGGACCTCGCGCGCGGCGGTGTTCCGGTCGTTGGTGAAGTCCAGCGGCGAGGAGAGCCCGCCGCTGTCGAGCGCGTCGATCTTCTTCAGGTTGTCGTTCAGGCAGTCGCGGGTCAGCTCGCGGCCGCAGGCCTCGGCGGCGGCGAGAACCGCCTTGGTGCCGAGATAGCCGGTGAGCGAGAAGCGGTTCAGGCTCTTCTGCTCCTCCTCGCTCAGGTGCTGCCTGGCGAGATCGCGGAAGCCGGCCGCCGCCTCGCTGCTGATCGGCACCACGTAGTCGGCCGCGTAGTAGGCCATGTTGTAGGGCGCGGAGAGCCGCGCCGTCATGTCGATGGCGCCGGTGTGCGGGTGCGCGGTCGGGATGTTCATGCGCAGCTTGGCCAGCTCCTTCAGCACGCCCGGCGTCTCGGCGATGACGCCGCCGACGGCGAGTGCCCCGATGCCCTGGCTGCGCAGGCGCAGGATCTCGGCCGAGAAGTCCTTCTGGCCGCGCTTGAAGCGCACCGGCGGCACGCTCGGCAGGCCGAGCTTCTCGACCGCCATCATCACGCCGGCCTCGACATGGGCGCCGTAGTCGTCGTCCTGGGCGATGACGGCGTAGGGGCCCTCGGGCTTGTCGTTCTCGCTGATGTACTTGATCTGGGCGTAGAACATGTCCTCGTAGTCGGCGCCGAGCATGAACACGTGGGGGCGCACCGGCTCGACCACCGCGTTGGAGACCGAGGTCGAGACCATGGTCGGGATCTTCTTCTCGTCGATCACCGGCAGCATGGCGCCGAGGCTGCCGCCGCCGCTGGTACCGACCAGGGCGAGGATGCCGTCGTCGGCGAGCTTGACCAGGCCCTGATAGGCGCGGCTCGGCACGTAGCCGTCGTCCTCGACCAGCATGCGCACGGTGCGGCCGTGGATGCCGCCTTTGGCGTTGTACTCGGCGATGGCGAGGCGGCTGCCCGCGCTCGCGCCGAGGCCGGGGAAGCTCGCCGGGCCGGACATCGGCAGCACCGCGCTGAGCACGATCTCGGTGTCGCTGACGCCGGGGGTCTGCGCGCGGCGCTGGAGCTTCACGACGAGCGCGACATCAGCGCCGTCATCCTCACCGGCGACCGCAACAGCTTCAGCGCCGGCGCCGACCGCAAGGACGCCCGCATCTTCGCACCCGCCGACCGCACCTTCCTCGACCACTGGAAGGACACCGAGGTCGGCTCCGAGGCGGCGAAGGCGTGGGAGGCGCTGCCCGGCATGACCATCGCCGCGATCGAGGGCTTCGCCATCGGCGGCGGCTTCACCATCGCCATGGCCTGCGACTTCCGCGTGATGAGCGAGACGGCCTTCATCCAGATCCCGGAAGTGCCGCTCGGCTTCAACTACGGCTGGAACTCGATCCCGCGCATGGTCAACCTGATCGGCCCGGCCCGCACCAAGCGCGTCGTGGTGCTGGGCGAGAAGGTGACGGCCGCGACCTCGCTCGACTGGGGCCTCGTCGACTACCTCGCCCCCGAGGGCCAGGCGCTGGCCGAGGCGCGCGCGCTCGCCGCGCGCTGCATGGCCCTGCCGCAGTTGCCGGTGCAGTTCACCAAGCGCGCGGTCAACGCGCTGGCGAACCAGGCGCAGGAG
>JAEZXF010000112.1 GCA_023419995.1 Pseudomonadota bacterium
CTCCTCGGCCGTGGACATGCTGAACCGCTCGCTGCTGTCGGACGTGCTGCCGGCGCAGGCCGCGCGCGCCGCCGGCCTGTCGCTGCTCCGGATGACGCCGCCGCTGCGCGCCTTCTTCATGCGCGAGGGGCTGCGCACCGGCGGCGGCCTCGCCGGCCTCCTGTCGTGGAAATAGGCCTCAGGGGAACAGGTCGGCCGGCAGGATGCCGTTGACGATCAGGTAGATGATGCCGGTCACCGTCACGACCGAGAGCATGGTCGTGACCAGCACGCTCGCCGAGGCCCGCTGCACCCAGACGCCGTATTGCTGGGCGATGACGAAGACGTTGGCGGCGGTCGGCAGCGCGGCGAGCAGGATCGCCGAATAGACCCAGACGTCGGAGAAGTTGCCGACAAGGCTCAGCACCACCCAGCACAGGATCGGGTGGATGACGAGCTTGAGCAGCGAAATGATGCCGAGCTCGCGCGGCACCCGCTTCAACGGCCGCAGGGCCAGCGTGACGCCCATGGCGAACAGCGCGCAGGGTGCGGCGGCCTGCGCAAGGTAGTCGAGAAGCCGCGACACGGCCGCCGGCGGCTGGACCTGCGCCCAGGCCGCGAGGCCGCCCGCCGCGGTGGCCAGCACGAAGGGATGGAGCACGATGCGCTTGCCGACGTCGAAGGCGAGGCGCGCGCCCGAGGTCTTCTCGCTCCCGGCCAGCGCCATCATCATCGGCGCCAAGGTGAAATGCATGACGTTCTCGAACGAGAAGATCAGCGCCACGGGCACGGTCGCCTCCGGCCCGAAGACCAGCAGCGCCAGCGCAGGCCCCATGTAGCCGATGTTGCCGTAGGCGGCCGAGAAGCCCTTGATCGTGCTTTCGGCGAGCTCGCCGCGCGAGACGATCAGCGATCCGGTGAACATGGTGAAGAAGACGATCAGCGTCGCCGCCATCGAGCCGGCGATGTAGCGCCACTCGGTCAGCTCCTCGACCGGCGTGCGCGACAGCATCTGGAAGAACAGCGCCGGCAGGGCGATGTAGACGACGAAGACGTTCATCCAGCCCAGCGCCTCGAGCGGCTGCTTCGCCAGCCGCGCCGCCACCGCACCGATGAAGATCATGCCGAAGAACGGCAGAACCAGTCCGACGATGTCCGCCATGGTGACCTCGCGCGCAGCCCGGATGGAGGGGAAAGGGACGCAGGCCCGGCGGCTATCGTGCCGCGGCGGCAAGGTCAAGTTGCATGCCGGTTGAATTGTGCGCCGCAATGCGCCAAATAGTGAGCCAGGGTACGGATATGCGTGAAACGAAGACAGCGAAGTTCAGGATCGGTCAGGTCGTGCGGCACAGGCTGTTTCCGTTCCGCGGCGTCATTTTCGACGTCGACCCGGAATTCGCCAACACCGAGGAATGGTACGAGGCCATCCCGGTCGAGGTACGGCCGTCCAAGGACCAGCCCTTCTACCACCTCCTGGCCGAGAACGACGAGACCGAGTACGTCGCCTACGTCTCGGAGCAGAACCTGCTCGACGATTCCTCCGGCGATCCGATCCGCCACCCGCAGCTTTCCGAGTTCTTCGAGACGGGAAGCGACGGCAGCTACGCGCCGAAGCGCCACGCCCATCACTGACGCCTGACCTCGCCGCCCGTGGGGCAAAGAAAAAGGCGGGCAGTGCCCGCCTTTCGCATCGGTGTCCGGAGCGGGCTCAGTTGCCCTGCTTGGCGCGGTCCTGCTCTTCCTTGAGCTTCTTCGCGAAGTCGTCCGTGTTCTTGCTGACGAACTCCTGGATCTTGCGCTGGCGATCCTCGAGGTCGGACTGCTGCAGCGCCGCGCCGTCGAAGGCGCCCGTGAAGCCCGACAGGGTCACGTTGATCGGGTTCGGCTGGTTCTGGAAGTTGACCGAGGTCAGCGTCACCTGCGAGCCGCGCTTGAAGGCGGCGACGAGCTGGTCGGAAAGCTGCGCCTCGGCGATGCAGCGGTCCGGCAGGCAGATCATGTAGTCGATCTTCTGCGTCTGGCCGCCGTCGATCTGCATGCCGATGCCGGGAGGCACCATGCGGCCCGACGGCACCGTGATCTGGAAGATCTTGCGGTTCACCTTGCCCTTCAGCTCGATCATGCTGATGGCGGTGAGGAGCTGGCCGGTATCGGCGACCATGATGTTCTGCACGTTGCAGATGTCGACGTCTTCCTGCTTGGAGCAGGTCTTGAACCAGCCCTGCGGCAGTTCCTGCTGCTGCTGTTGGGCGGCGGCCGGAGCCGCGCCGCCGGCCGCGATGCCGAAGGCAGCCGCGGCGAGAATGGAAAGTCGGGACACGTTGGTCTTCCGGCTGTTCATGGGGTCGTTGTCCTCTCAGGTGTCGAGCTGCTTGCGGCGCTGGCCGGCATAGGCGTGCTAGTGTCGGCCAAATGCGGCGACAGCATGACTCTCGCGCGCCTGTTACACCGCCGGCGCCCCGGAATCCAGACCTTCCGCGAAATTTGAGCCCCCGCGCGCGCATCGCGTGATAGGTTGCAGCGAATCGCCCGAACCGAGGATGCAACGCCCCGGAGAGACTTCGCATGCGCCTCCCCTCCATCGCGCTCGCCGCGTTCATCGCCGTCATCGCCGCCGCGCCCTCCACGGCGCAGGACCGTCCCCCCCACGCGATCGCCCTGC
>JAEZXF010000219.1 GCA_023419995.1 Pseudomonadota bacterium
GTGCGCGGCCGCCTCCTCGAAGGCCGCATGGGTGGCGGCTTCCCGCTCGGCGGCGCCGGCGTGGTCGGAATTGAGCGCGCGCTCCTCGTCGTCCAGCCGCGCCAGGACGTCGGCGTTGTCGCGCACCATGCGCTCCTCGCGCGCGATGTCGGCATCGAGCTGGGCAAGCCGCTTCTCGAGCTCGGCGGCGCGGGCGCGCACGCGCTGCGCCTCGTCCTCGATCTGCGTCCGGGCGATGGTCAGCCGCTGCAGGGCGGCGGCGGCGGCCGCCTCCGTCTCGCGCAGGGCCGGAAGCTGGTGGGCGCCGACGGCCTGGTCCCTGGCCGCCTGCATCTGCTCGGCGGCGCGGTCGCCAACGAAAGTAGTGGCCTGCGCCAGCGCCGACTTTGCCTCGGCCTCCTGCTCCTTCGCGCCGCTCCAGCGCAGGTGGAGCAGGATCGCCTCGGCCTTGCGGATCTCGGCCGACAGGTTGCGGAAGCGGGCGGCCTGCCTGGCCTGCCGCTTCAGGCTCTCGATCTGGCTGTCGAGCTCGCCGACGACGTCGTCGAGCCGCTCGAGGTTCTGCTCCGCCGCGCGCAGGCGCAGCTCGGCCTCGTGGCGGCGGGTGTGCAGGCCGGAGATGCCGGCGGCCTCCTCGAGCAGCGCGCGGCGGGCCTGGGGCTTGGCCTGGATCAGCTCGCCGATGCGGCCCTGCCCGACCATCGACGGCGAGCGCGCGCCGGTGGATTGGTCGGCGAACAGAAGCTGCACGTCGCGGGCGCGCGCCTCCTTGCCGTTGATGCGGTAGATCGAGCCGGCCTCGCGCTCGATGCGGCGCGAGACCTGAAGCTCGTCGGCGTCGTTGAAGGCGGCGGGCGCGGTGCGGTCGGAATTGTCGAGGAACAGCGTCACCTCGGCGGTGTTGCGCGCCGGGCGCGTCGCCGAGCCAGAGAAGATCACGTCGTCCATGCCGGACGCGCGCATGTTCTTGTACGAGCTTTCGCCCATCACCCAGCGCAGCGCCTCGACAAGGTTCGACTTGCCGCAGCCGTTTGGGCCGACGATGCCCGTCAGCCCGCGCTCGATGACGAACTCGCCGGGCTCGACGAAGGACTTGAAGCCGAGAAGGCGGAGACGGGAGAACCTCATGCGTCCGCCCCCGCGCGCCGGACTGCACGAAGGCTGCGCGGTGCGCGCGTCCCGCCGCTAGAGCAGGCCGTCGATGATGGCCGACATCTCGGCAACCTTCAAAGCCCCCGAATATTTGTTTCCGTTGATGAAGAAAGTCGGCGTCGCGTCGATGCCGAAATCGTTCGCTCCGCGCGTACGCACGGCCCTGACATCATCGAGAAGCTGCTGGTTCGTCAAGCAGGCCTCGAACGACTCCTGTGAAAAACCGGCCAGGCGGGCGATCTGCAGCAGCGCCTCGCGCGCATTGTCGACGGCGGCCCAGTTGCGCTGCTGCTTGAACAGCACGTCGACCATGGCGAAATACTTGTCGTCGGCGCAGCGCGCCAGCATGAAGCCGGCCTCGGCGCGCGGATCGAACGGGAACTCGCGGAACACGAGCCGCGCCTTGCCGGTGTCGATGTAGTTCTGCTTGATGGTCGGCAGCGTGTCGTTGTGGAAGTTCGCGCAATGGCCGCAGGTCATCGAGGCGTACTCGACGATGGTGACGGGCGCGTCGGCGTCGCCGATGGTCTTCTCCGGCAGCGAGCCCTCGGCCAGGAGCTTGGCCATGTCGACCGTGCCGGTCGGGGCGGGCGCGGTCGCCGCGGCGGCGGGCGGGGTCGCGGGCGCCGCCGGCGTCTCGGGCGCCTGCGCCTGTCCGTTGCCTCCGGAATCGCTGCAGGCGGCAAGCAGCACCGCCGCCGGCAGGGCCGCGAGCGAGGCGAGGACGGTACGGCGCGGGACGGAACGGATCATGCGAATCACCTGATTTCGGGTTGAACTGTGCAGCCATTGCGGCGACGAAGGCGAGCGTCGCGCCGAAATAAGGCAAATCTTTCCCCAATCCAATCGCCTTGCGGCGACGCACCGTTCACGAAGGCGCGATGCGGGGTTGAGGGAATAGGGGAATAGGGGAATAGGGGAATAGGGACGATGTTCGACGTCGCGGGGAAAGCGCAAGCTTTCTTGCAACTCTCTCCTACTCCCTTACTTCCCTACTCCCTTGTTCCCCTCCCCGATCACCGACCGGCCGAGCCGCGCCAGCGCGGCGCGCAGCCCCTCGTCCTCGATCCGGCCGACCAGCCTGTCGAGGCGCTCAGCCTCGGCGCCGGTCAGGGGGCGCTGGGCGCGCACCGGCTTCGCGGCGACCGCGACCGGCTTCTGGACGATCTTCAGGCGGCCGATGGCGGCGAAGCCGAGGAAGGCGTTGACGCGCGCGATCACCTCGCCGGACTCGTGCTGGAGGTGCAGCGCGGCCATGCCCTCGGAGGCGACCACCAGCGTCGCGGGCTCGAACGGGTCGTCCTCGTAACGGCGGCGCGGCCAGACGATGCGCTCCGGCCGCGTCGTCGCCGACAGCCGCACGCCGACGATCTCGTCCCACGACTGGACGAGGCCGATGGTGATGCCGGCGCGCTTGCGCAGCACCGGATCGAGGATGCCGGCGGCGAGATCGCTGACCGGCACGGCATTGCCGTCGCGACGTTTCCCTGTCATGAGCGGTCTTTCAGGTTTCGGGCCGGCTGAACGGGTCTATGGCAGCGCAGACTAGCAGCGATGGCGGCGGTTTCATAGCAAGGCGGCACAGGGCGGGCCGCCTTCTCGCCTGGTACGACGCGCATCATCGCGACCTGCCGTGGCGGGTGCCGCCCGCCGAGACGGCGCGGGGCGCGCGGCCCGACCCCTACCGCGTCTGGCTTTCCGAGGTGATGCTGCAACAGACCACGGTCGAGGCGGTGAAGCCCTATTTCGCGCGCTTCCTCGCGCAGTGGCCGGATGTCGGGGCGCTGGCCGCCGCCGGGCAGGACGAGGTGATGAAGGCCTGGGCCGGCCTCGGCTACTATTCCCGCGCCCGCAACCTGAAGAAGGCCGCCGAAGCGGTCGTCGCCCTGCATGGCGGGCGGTTTCCCGACACGGAGGCGCGCCTGCGCGACCTGCCCGGCATCGGCGCCTACACGGCGGCGGCGGTGGCGGCCATCGCCTTCGGCCGGCCGGCCGCGGTGGTGGACGGCAATGTCGAGCGCGTCGTGTCGAGGCTCGAGGCGATCTCGACGCCGCTTCCCGCAGCCAAGGCCGAGATCCGGGCGCATGTCGAGGCGATGCTGCCGCCCGACCGGCCGGGAGACTTCGCGCAGGCAATGATGGATCTCGGCGCGACGTTGTGCTCGCCGAAGCGGCCGAAATGCATGCTGTGCCCGGTCAACGACGACTGCGCCGCGCTCGCCGAAGGCGATCCAGAGCGCTACCCGGTGAAGGCCCCGAAGCGGGAGAAGCCGCTCCGGCGCGGCGCGGCCTTCGTCGCGGTGCGCGACGACGGCGCCGTGCTCGTGCGCAGGCGGCCGGACAGCGGGCTTCTCGCCGGCATGGCCGAGCCGCCGACCAGCGCATGGACCGCGCGG
>JAEZXF010000260.1 GCA_023419995.1 Pseudomonadota bacterium
TCAGGCGCAGCCGGGCCTTGTGCCCTGCGCAGGCGGCGCATCGCCAGCGGCGGTGCCGAGGCCTCGCCTCGGCTCTGGAAAGGGAGAGTTGGGCCGGGATCGGGGCGAGCCTGGCGGAAGGAGAGGAGAGCGCCGCCGGGCCATATCATCCCGCTCTCCTGGAGGATCATCCAATGACCGATACCGACAAACCAGCCACGCCGGAATTCGACATGGCCGCCAGCGTCGCGCGCTTCTTCGCCGAGCGCGATGAGCGCAACCGTCGCGCTGAAGCGGTCCGTCCCGACAACAAGACGGCGCTGTTCGATGCGCTGGCCGCCGCAGGCATCACTCTCGTGACCGTCACCTTCGACGGTTCTGGCGACAGCGGCCAGATCGAGGACATCACCGCGCAATCGGACGACCGGACCGTGGACCTGCCGCAGGGCGAGATCACCATTGCCACGGTGGCATGGGGAACCGACAAGGTGACCGCAATCTCAATGGGCGTTGAGGCGGCCATCGAACAGCTCGCCTATGACTTCCTCTCGGAAACCCATGGCGGCTGGGAGAACAATGATGGCGCCTATGGCGAGTTCAGCTTCGATGTGGCGGCGCGCACCATCACGCTCGACTACAACGAGCGCTACACCGCCACCGAATTCTACAGTCACGAGTTCTGAGGGGGCGGAAATGGCACATCCCTATCATCATGCGCTCTCGTCGGTGAAGAAATGGGGCGGCACGGTCGAGGATTACTTGCCCATCCATAGCTGGTTCGATGCCAGCAAGGAGATCCTGGCCGATTTTCGTGATCGCGCGCTTCGCCACCATGCCGAGGGCATCTTCATGGCCGAGACCATTTTCGGGGCGACGATCACCCTGTCCACCGGCAGGGTGATCCCGGCCCGATGGGTCGGGGAGCAGCATGTCCGCGAGGATCTGGGCCGTATCCCGTCCTTCGCCGATTGGGCGCGGGCAATCCACCCGGCGCCTTGGATGGGGCGGACGCAGCGGATCGAGGCGGAGGTCGATCCGCATTGCGTCAATGGCCGACTTCAGGAAGAAGTCTGAGCAGTCGCGTCAGCCTCCCCCTTATGAAAGCCTCTTGCCATGCTCAGCCATATCGTCATCTCCGTCCTGCTCTGCACGGCTTCCTGCGAACCGGCGGAAATCCGCGTCTGGGACGGTGACTCGATCCGGCTGGGTATGGGACAGCAGTCCGAAGCTGTTCGGATATTCAACATCGACGCTCCCGAAATGGAGGGCCGCTGCATCCATGAAACCGACCTTGCCCGGCAAGCGAAGATCAGGCTGGCGGAAATCCTGCAAGGTCGGCGGGTCGAAATCCTGCGTCAGGGGACCGACCGCTATGGCCGGACCCTGGCGGCGATACGCGTCGAAGGCCGCGATGTCGGCGATATTCTCGGCGATGAAGGGCGGGCGAGAACCTGGGCCGGGCGGCGTGAGCCCTGGTGCTGATCGCCGGATCGTCCCGCCGAGGTGCGGGACGATCCACCGTCGGGACGGGAGAGTAAGAGTGCGGGCCGGTTGGCCGTGACGGATTGTGAGGCGGGAGAGGGGCTTCCGCCGTCCGTCGCGGAGCATTCCCCATGAGCCTTTCCCACCACACCACTTTCGCCTCGATCGGCGAAATTGTCGCGCGACAGATCCTGCCCCGGCTGCGTCATGCCCAGAAGCTGCCGCTGCGCATCTCCTGCATCGGTATCGCCAGCGATGACGAAAGCGATGACGTCGGCGGCTTCGACCGCACGCTCGTCATCGGCCAGTGCCAATCCCCCGAAGAGGCGCTGATCATCGCCAGCCAGCGCGTTGCGCGCGGTGATTTCCGCGTTGGACAGGGCGATGCGCTGCGCTTTCGCCCCCGCGTCATGGTCATTCAGGACAACGAACTGGGCCTTGTCCTTGCCGGTGAGGTCCGGGCCGGGATCGTGCTCTGGCAGCATCCGGTCGCCTCCGACGCCGAGGCTCGCCGCACCGTCACGGAGGCCAGCCGTCTGCGGGGCATGGCCTTCACGGCATCCGGGCGCGGCGATGCGGTATCGGCTCGTGATCTCCGCCACCGCGCCAGCCTGCTCGAGGCGCGGCTGGTCGATCCCTTCTGGCGCGAGACGACTGCCGATCTGCTGCGGCTGCCACAAGCTGCCTGACCTGTCGCCCCTTTCCATCCACTAGGCCCGGCCCCGCGCCGGGCCTTCTCGTTTCAGGAGCCTGACATGGCCGACTACTTCACCCATTTCTCCTGCCTGCTCGACGTGGGCAGCCCCGAGAACGCCGCCCGCGCGCTTGATCTCTACAACGCGCTGGCGCGCGAAAACGCCGCCGAAGATCCGCCCTCGGACGGCTTCATGCTTTCGATCCAGCCCGAACATGGCGGCACCCAGCTCTGGATGCGCGATGACGGCACCGGCGATCCCGAGCATGTCATCCAGTTCGTCAAACGCTGTGCCGCCGCGTTCGGCCTGACCGGGCTATGGGGGATGCAATACGCCAATACCTGCTCACGTCCGAGAATCGACGGGTTCGGGGGCGGCGCGCATGTCCTCGACCTCGCCACCGGCGAGACGGTGGACTGGATCTACACCGACGGTTGGCTTTCCACCGTTCTGGACGGGGGCGACCCCAATGCCTGACGTCATCGAAACCACGGTCTATCGGCTCGACGAGCTTTCCGAAGCCGCGAAAGACAATGCCCGCGCCTGGTATCGCGAGGGCGGCTTCGACTACGATTGGTACGATGCCGTCTATGAGGATTTCCGGCGGATCGCGGACATCCTCGGCATCCGCATCAAGAGCCGCACCGTCCGCCTCATGGGCGGCGGCGTGCGACAAGAGCCTTGCATCTGGTTTACGGGCTTCTGGTCGCAGGGCGATGGCGCCGCGTTCGAAGGCCACTATTCCTATCGCAAAGGCACGGCGGCGGAAATCCGTACCTATGCGCCGAAGGATGTGGAGCTGCACCGCATCGCGGATGCCCTGCACCAGGCGCAACGCCGCAACTTCTACCAGTTGACCGCCGAGGCGACCCATCGGGGGCGATACTATCACGAATACTGCATGGCGATCTCGGTCACCCGCGACAGCCCGACCTGGCAGGACATGACCGCCGATGCCGAGGAGACCGTCATGGAGGCATTGCGCGATCTCGCCCGTTGGCTTTATCGCCAGCTTGAGCGCGAATACGACTACCTGACTTCGGATGAGGCGGTCGATGAGGCCATCCTTGCCAACGAATACAGCTTCACAGTTGATGGAAAGCGCTTCGGCTGAAACCCTTCTGCGCTGCCTCACAGAACCGACAGCAGGTCCGTCCGTGAGAAGTCGTCGCCGACGAAGAGCAACGGGCAGCCGCGTTCGCTGGCGACCTCATAGGCGAAGCAATCCCCGTAGTTGAGTCCGGCGGGATGAACGCCCTTGCCCCAGCGGGCATAGGCTTCGGCGATCCTGCGTGCCGAGGCTTCAGTGACGGAGACCACCTCGAACCCAAGGCCCTCGACCAGGGCGGCGATCTCTTCACCGACATTGCGCCGCCCGGCGACGATCAGCGCCTCGGCCACTGTTCCGGCCGAGATCAGCAGGCCGTCTGCCGCCTCGATCGCCACCATGCAGGTCTCGGCCTGCGGCTCGTCCAGCACGATGGCCATCAGCGCCGAGGTATCGACGGCGATCATGCCGGCATCCCGTCATCCCCGTAGAGGAAATCCTGGCTGCGCGCGGCAGCCGCGCCGGGCAATGCCTTGCCCCGCGCCGTGGCCCGGACCCGCTCCATCAGCGCGCGCCGGCCTTTCGGGGTCGCCACCACGGCAACCGGCACGAGGCGGGCGACCTCGTGGCCCCGCCGCGTCAGGATCACCTCGTCGCCGGCTTCGGCCCGCTTCACCAGTTCGGTGAGCTGCCCCTTCGCCTCGGTGACAGAAACCCTCATCGCATATCACTCCAGATGTTCTCCGCTATTCTGCACAAGATGGTCCAGATAATGGTCCACTTCAAGCCCCCAGAGCGAAAGGAGGGCCGGGAACAGGTGCCCCCGGACGGGTTGAGAGAGGGTCGTCCGGCAGGTGCCCCTTTCCCTCTCGGAGACCGATCATGGCTTTGCCCGAACTTGCTTCCCAATCCGCAATCCGCGTCCCCGACGAGCGCCGCATGGACTTCCTGCCGCGCCTTTTTGGCCGGCGCCTGCTCATCATCGGCGAGCATACCGTCTTTCGCTTCATGGAGATACTCAGCCCCGGCGATTACGGCGGCGGGCTCTGGGATTTCTACGAACGCGCCGGCCAGCCGCTCTATCTCGCGCCGACCTCAAAGCCCCGTTGCCGCCTGTTCTGCGAAGGCAACGGCTTCGAGGGCGAGGTCTCAAGCGATGCCGCCGGGATCATCGCCACGCTCTTCGCCTTCTCGCATCTTTCCTTCCGCTACGATGACGACGAACTCGCCGAGGGCTATGGTCGCCTCTACGAGCATGCCGCCGATCACGCGGAGGCGGCGGCGATTTTCCAGGCCATCGACTGAAACCCACAGGCGCCCAGCCTGACGGTCGGGCGCTTGTTTCATGCCTGCTTTCGCCACGGCTTCAGAGCGAGAGATGGGCCGGAAGGGGTTTGAGCCGGTGCGGTCGAGAGAGAGCGCTGCCCGGCTTGATCCTGACTTGCTCTCCCGAGGAATCCCCGATGAACATGATTTCCGCATCCGCGGCGGCATCCGCCACCGCGCCGCTTCCGTTCGACCATGACGCTGAGACCGCGGCCTGCGTTTTCACCGCTGCCGGTCTGCTGCTGCCGCATCTGGAACGCGGTCAGCGTGTCGACGCCGCCACGCTGCGCGGCGCCATGGAGGCCGCCTTCGGCACGTCCGATGCCACCGGCGCTTGGGACTGGAAGGCCGCCTATGATGCCTGCGAGGCGGCGACCGTCCTCTTCCTGCGCAAATACGGCAATGCACTTTTCCGCAAAGCCGGGTCTCCGTCGGCAATCCTGCCGCAGCTTACGAAAATTGCCGGGCTCCTGCCGACCCACACCCGGCGTTCCGAGGAAGCGCAGACCTTCCAGCAGTTCTCCACCCCGATCCCTCTCGGCTTCGCTGCGGTGACGGCGGCGGCGATCACGCACGCCGACCGCGTGCTGGAGCCCTCGGCCGGCACCGGGCTCCTCGCCATCCTGGCCGAGATCGCCGGCGGTGCGCTGCTCGTCAACGAACTGGCCGAGGTCCGCGCCGGCCTGCTTTCCTCCCTCTTTCCGGCCCTGTCCGTCACCCGCTTCGACGCCGCCCAGATCGACGATCATCTCGATCCCGGCCTGATCCCGACAGTGGTGCTGATGAACCCGCCGTTCTCGGTCATGGCCCATGTCGAGGGCCGCGTGGCTGATGCCGCCTTCCGCCATGTCGCCTCGACGCTGGCGCGCCTTGCGCCCGGCGGGCGGCTCGTCACCATCACCGGCGCGAGCTTCGCCCCCGACAATCCGGCCTGGACGGCTAACTGGAAACGGCTGCAGGAGCGCGGCCGCGTGGTCTTCTCGGCCGTCATCGATGGATCGGTCTATGCCAAGCACGGCACCACCATCGACACGCGGCTGACCGTCATCGACAAGCTGCCCGCCGAAGACCCGGCGGTGTTCCCGGCAGCGCCCGGTGTGGCGTCGGATGTTGCCACCCTGATGGGCTGGCTGGCGGAGCAGCTTCCGGCCAGGCTTCCCGTCGATCCCGGCCTGGCCGTGCCGGTGGCACGACCGACCGCGCCGCGCACCGTGCGCGGCTATGTCAACCGCGCCGCGCGATCCGCGCCCGACGCGCCCCTTGCGGAACCGGAGGCCGTGCCGGTCGCCTACGAGATCGTGGATTGGGAACCGGCCGAGGGCGGCCGCCTCTCCGACGCGATCTACGAGGAATACGGTCTTCAGACCATCCGCATCGCCGGGGCGCAGGCGCATCCGACCCAGCTCGTGCAGTCGGCCTCGATGGCGAGCATCGCGCCGCCGAAGCCGAGCTATCGTCCGGTGCTGCCCAAAGACATTCTCGGCAGGCTGTCCGAGGCGCAGTTGGAGACGGTGATCTATGCCGGCGAGGCCCATATGGGATTCCTCGCCGGGGCTTGGACGGTGGACGACACGCTCGACAATCTTGCTGCCACGCCGGAGGACGCCAAGGGCGCCGTCCGCTTCCGCCAAGGGTTCATGGTCGGCGATGGCACCGGCGTCGGCAAGGGCCGGGAATCCGCAGCGATCATCCTCGACAACTGGATGCAGGGGCGGCGCAAGGCGGTCTGGATCTCGAAGTCCGACAAGCTGCTGGAGGATGCGCAGCGCGACTGGTCGGCGCTTGGCATGGAGCGGCTGCTGGTCACGCCGCTGTCGCGATTCCCGCAAGGCGCAAAGATCACCCTGAACGAAGGCATCCTATTTCTAACCTATGCCACGCTGCGCTCCGACGACCGCGGAGAAAGGATTTCCAGGGTCAGGCAGATCGTCGAATGGTTGGGTTCCGACTTCGATGGAGTGGTGATTTTCGACGAGGCGCACGCAATGGCCAATGCCGCAGGAGGCAAGGGAGAACGCGGCGATGTCGCCGCCAGCCAGCAGGGCCGTGCCGGGCTGCGCCTCCAGCACGCCCTGCCGCAGGCCCGCGTGGTCTATGTCTCGGCCACCGGCGCCACCACCGTCCACAATCTCGCCTATGCGCAGCGGCTCGGTCTCTGGGGCGGCGAGGATTTCCCATTCTCGACCAGGGCGGAGTTCGTCGAGGCGATCGAGGCCGGCGGCGTCGCGGCGATGGAGGTGCTGGCGCGCGACCTGCGGGCGCTTGGCCTCTACACCGCCCGCTCGCTGTCCTTCAAAGGCGTGGAATACGAGTTGCTCGACCACGAACTGACCCCTGAACAGGTCCGCATCTACGACAGCTATGCCGATGCCTTCGCCATCATCCATAACAATCTCGATGCGGCGATGCAGGCCGCCAACATCACCGGCGGCGAGGGCGGGTCCGGCACGCTGAACCGGCAGGCCAAGTCCGCCGCCCGCTCGGCCTTTGAGAGCGCCAAGCAGAGGTTCTTCGGGCACCTGTTGACGTCGATGAAAACCCCGACGCTGATCCGGTCCATCACGGCCGATCTGGAAGCGGGACATTCTTCCGTCATCCAGATCGTCTCGACCGGCGAGGCGCTGATGGAACGGCGGCTGGCAGAGATCCCCACCGAGGAATGGGGCGATCTGAAAATGGACCTGTCGCCGCGCGAGTATGTCCTAGACTACCTCGCTCATTCCTTCCCGGTGCAGCTTTATGAGCCGTTCACGGATTCGGAGGGCAACCTGTCGTCGCGCCCGGTCTATCGTGATGGCCAGCTGGTCGAGAGCCGCGAGGCCGCGGCCCGGCGCGACGAGATGATCGCCAACCTCGCCAGCTTGCCGCCGGTTCCCGGCGCGCTCGACCAGATCATCCAGCATTTCGGCACCGACACGGTGGCGGAGGTCACGGGCCGCTCGCGTCGTATCGTCCGCAAGCGCGGCGGCGGCGTTACCATCGACCGGCTCGTCGTGGAAAGTCGCGCCGGTTCGGCCAACCTGGCCGAGACGCAAGCCTTCATGGACGATCAGAAGCGGGTGCTGGTGTTCTCCGATGCCGGCGGCACCGGGCGCAGCTATCACGCCGAACTGTCAGCGAAGAACACCCGGCTGCGCGTCCATTACCTGCTCGAAGCCGGCTGGAAGGCGGACGCCGCCATCCAGGGCCTTGGCCGGACGCATCGCACCAATCAGGCGCAGCCGCCGCTGTTCCGGCCGATCTCGACCAATGTGAAAGCCGAGAAGCGCTTCCTCAGCACGATTGCCCGGCGCCTCGACACTTTGGGCGCGATCACGCGCGGCCAGCGCCAGACCGGCGGCCAGGGCCTGTTCCGGCCCGAGGACAATCTGGAAAGTCCCTACGCCCGCGACGCGCTGCGCCAGCTCTATCTCCTGCTGGTGCGCGGCAAGGTCGAGGGATGTTCGCTCGAACGCTTCGAATCCGCCACCGGGTTGAAACTGATGGACGCGAACGGCATCAAGGACGAGCTGCCCGCCATCACGACTTTCTTGAACCGGCTGCTGGCGCTGACCGTCGAGCTTCAGGGCGTTCTCTTCAGCGCTTTCGAGCAGCTTCTGACCGCGCGGATCGAGGGCGCCATCGCGTCCGGCATCTATGACGCTGGGCTGGAGACGCTGCGCGCCGAGAGCTTCACCGTCACCGACCGTCAGGTGATCTACACCCATCCCCGCACCGGGGCCGAGACCAGCCTGCTGACGATCACCGAACGCAAGCGCAACCGGCCCGTCATGCTCGATGCCGCCCTAGCGGAACTCGACGATCCGCGCGCGAAGCTCCTGATCAACGGGCGCTCAGGCCGCGCGGCGGTGCAAATCCCCACCACCAGCGTCATGCTGGACGATGGCGAGATCGAGCGCCGCGTCAGGCTGATCCGGCCGATGGAAGCACACAATATCCCCATCAGGATGATGGGCGAGACCCATTGGGTCGAGGCCGACCGGGACGCATTCGCTGCGGCCTGGAATGCGGAACTTGCGGAGGTGTCGGAGTTCGCAGACAGCACCCTGCATATGGTGACGGGCTTGCTGCTGCCGATCTGGAAACGGCTGCCGAACGAGTCCACCCGCGTCTATCGCCTCCAGTCTGACGCGGGCGAGCGCATCATCGGCCGCAAGGTCTCCCCGGCCTGGGCCGCGAACGCGACCACGACCGGCATCGCGAAGGTCACGCCGAAGGATGCTTTCGCGGCGCTGATGGAAGGCCGGACGATCCTCGATCTCTCCGAGGGCCTCCAGCTTCGCCGGGTCCGCGTCATGGGGGTGAACCGCATCGAGCTTTCCGGCTTCACCGACACCATGCGCCAGCGTCTCACGGCATACGGCCTCTTCCACGAGATCATCTCCTGGAAGCTGCGCATGTTCGTGCCAGTCGATGCCAGCGGACCCGCCGTGCTGGCCAAGCTCTTCGACCGCTGGCCGGTCGAGCGCATCGGTGAACGGGAGGCAGCCTGATGCCGCGTCACGACGCCTCCGAACTGGCGACCCGTCTCGGCCGAGAGGCCGAGGCGGTCTGCCGCCACTATCTCTCGTCCGGCCACCGCGCCGGGCGATATTGGCTGGTCGGCGATGTGCAGAACACTCCTGGCCGCTCGATGTTCGTGCGCCTGACCGGCCCGGGTTCCGGCAAGGGCGCGGCGGGGAAATGGACCGACATGGCCACCGGGGAGCATGGCGATCTGCTCGACGTCATCCGCGAGGCGCTTGGCCTTGTCGACTTCAAGGACGTGGCCGAGGAAGCGCGCCGTTTCCTTGCCCTCCCGCATCCTGAACCGGAGAAGACGAGGACGCAGACCGGCAGCACATCCAGCAGCGTGCCCGGTTCGCCTGAAGCGTCGCGCCGCCTCTTCGCCATGGCGCAGCCGATCCACGGCACCCTTGCGGCGATCTACCTCAACGGGCGGGCGATCACCTCCCTCTCGGACACCACCGCGCTGCGCTACCATCCGAGGTGCTACTATAGACCCGACGAGTCTTCACCCACCGAGATCCGGCCGGCACTCGTTGCCGCCGTCACCGATCTTGCGGGCCAGCAGACCGGCGCGCATCGCACCTGGCTCGCCCCGGACGGTTCCGGCAAGGCGGCTGTCGAAACACCGCGGCGGGCGATGGGCGTCCTTCTCGGGCACGCTGTCCGCTTCGGAACCGCCGCTGAGGTTCTCGCCGCCGGCGAGGGCATCGAGACCGTGCTGTCGCCCCGTCAGGTTCTGCCCCGCATGCCGATGCTGGCGGCGCTTTCGGCCGCTCACCTCGCTGCCATCCTGTTCCCGCCGTCGCTGCGCCGGCTCTATGTCGTCAGGGATCGCGACCCGGCCGGGGACGGTGCAAGAGACGGCCTGGCCGCCAGAGCAGAGAGCCTCGGGATCGAGGCGATGTCGCTCACGCCGCTCAACGGCGATTTCAACGATGATCTGCGACGCCACGGCGCCGATGCCCTCCGGGCGCGTCTGAAGGATCAGCTTCATCCTGAAGACGTCCGCCGGTTCATGGAGAGGTGAGGTCGTGATCGGTCCCGGAGGCGCGGCCCAGCGTCATCCTCTGCCGGTTTCAGTCTTTCGCCATCGGCAGGTGCATCCATCGTCGGAGAGTCCCGCGCCCACGGCCTTCGGAGAGGGCGATCGGCGCACAAACGGGCCGGGCAGGCAATGGCCGGGTTTGGACTATTTTCCGCCGGCGGGGACGAACCCCGCCTTTGCATCGCGAAAGTCAAAATAGCCCACCCCCGGCCATCAAGGCCCTCGCGGAGCGGGCGAGGGCTGCCAACCCGTCCCGCCCGTGCGCTTCGACGCCTGCGAAGGCCGCGATGGGCGCGGTCTCCAGACGAAGGACGCTCCCGATGACGAACGAAACCTATTCCGCAGGCGACGAGCCGGTCCACACCTCCTCCCAGACCGATCACACCCTCACCGAACTCCAGCTCTACGGCTGGCGCCCGTTCCAGGACGAACCCGATCCGAGGCCGCTGCCCGAGGGCAACACCGTCGCCGCCGCCGTCACCGACATCTTCGACGCCCTCGTCGCGACGCTCGGTGACACCCGCTTAGAGCCCGACCTCGAAGAGCTGCTCTGGGGGACCGTCAATCTCTTCCACCGCGCCACCGGCCGGGTGGAGCGCGATCTCGACGACAACGAGCAGGCGCAGCGCCGGCTTCAGCGGGAACAGGACGGCAGCGAGGTCAAGTCGGTCGAACTCGAACGCCTCACGGCCGAGGGGCAGACCCTGATCGAACGGCGCGCCAGCATGGAACTCTTCCG
>JAEZXF010000320.1 GCA_023419995.1 Pseudomonadota bacterium
GTCCGGCGTCAGCTGCCTGGCCATGCCCCAGACGGCGTGCGCCACCACGGCGACGGCCACGAGCTTCAGCCCGTGGACGAGGCCCTCGGCCGCCGGCCCGTCGAAGGCGGCCGCGCCATGGGCGAAGGCGAGCAGGAGCAGGGCGGACGGCAGGGTGAAGGCGGCCCATGCGGCGATGCCGCCCAAGACGCCGTTGCCGCGCAGGACGCCGAGCGAGAAGCCGACCTGGCTCGACGCCGGCCCCGGCAAGAACTGGCACAGCGCCACGAGGTCGGCATAGGCCTCCTCGCCGATCCAACGGCGCCGGACGACGAACTCGTCGCGAAAGTAACCGAGATGCGCGATCGGGCCGCCGAACGAGGTCAGGCCGAGCTTGAGGAACGCGAGGAAGACCTCCGGCACCGAGGCCTCCGGCTGCGGTATCGCGGGGGCTGCCCCCTCCGTCATCGCGCGTTGCGGCCGGCGGCCGCTCCCTGCTTCACGCCGGCGTGGCCACGGTGCCGCCTCACGGCTTCGGCACCCGCTGGCCGCGGTGGTCGACGACCACCTCGCCGTCTTCCTTGCTGAACGGGCCGCGCTGCGCCGGCAGCAGGGAAAGCACCTCCTCGGAAGGGCGGCACAGCTTCGCGCCCTTCGGGCTGACGACGATCGGCCGGTTGATGAGGATCGGATGCGCCAGCATCGCGTCGAGGATCCGGTCGTCGCTCAGCTGCGGGTCGGCGAGGCCGAGCGCGGCGTAGGGCGTGCCCTTCTCGCGCAGGAGCGCGCGCGCCGGAAGGCCCATGCGGCCGAGAAGCCGGACCAGTTCCTCCCGCGACGGCGGCGTCTTCAGGTACTCCACGACCCGCGGCTCGATGCCGGCGTTGCGGATCATCGCCAGCGTGTTGCGCGAGGTGCCGCAGGCCGGGTTGTGATAGATGGTGACGTCCATGATCTGCCTCCCTCGTCGCCGACGTGCCTGCCTGCTGCCGGTATCCCCGGCCTTCGGCCTCCGGTCAAGGAACGGCGTTCCGATGAAGGCCGCCTCGACCCGAGGACCGCAGCATAGCGGCCGTCGATGACGGTTTTTCCGCCTGCCGGCCGTCGACCGTCCGGGACGGCGTCGAACGGCGCTGTTGCCGATTGTCTGGCCGGCCGCTTGCCGCTATGAGACGCGCCAGAACGCATTCCCCCTGACCTGCCGAGGACGCGATGACCACGGACCAGCTTGCCACCGCCGAGCAGCAGGCGCGCCTGCTTTCGGCCGCCCTGCCTTTCATGCAGCGCTACGAGAACAAGACCGTGGTGGTGAAGTATGGCGGCCACGCCATGGGCGACACCGAGCTGGGCAAGGCCTTCGCCCGCGACATCGCGCTGCTGAAGCAGTCGGGCGTCAACCCCATCGTCGTGCACGGCGGCGGCCCGCAGATCGGCGCGATGCTGACCAGGATGGGCATCGAATCGAAGTTCGAGGGCGGCCTGCGCGTCACCGACCAGAAGACGGTCGAGATCGTCGAGATGGTTCTGGCCGGCTCGATCAACAAGGAGATCGTCGCGCTGATCAATGCCGAGGGCGAGTGGGCGATCGGCCTGTGCGGCAAGGACGGCAACATGGTCTTCGCCCAGAAGGCGCGCAAGACCGTCCGCGACCCCGGCAGCAACATCGAGAAGGTGCTCGATCTCGGCTTCGTCGGCGAGCCGGTCGAGGTCGACCGCACACTGCTCGACCTCCTCGCCCGCTCCGAGATGATCCCGGTGATCGCCCCCGTCGCCCCCGGCCGCGACGGCCACACCTACAACATCAACGCCGACACCTTCGCCGGCGCCATCGCCGGTGCGCTGAACGCGACGCGCCTTCTCTTCCTGACCGACGTGCCGGGCGTGCTCGACAAGGACAGGAACCTGATCGACGAGCTGACCGTGGCCGAGGCGAAGGCGCTGATCGCCGACGGCACCATCTCCGGCGGCATGATCCCCAAGGTCGAGACCTGCATCGAGGCCATCGAGCGCGGCGTCGAGGGCGTCGTCATCCTCAACGGCAAGACCCCCCACTCGGTGCTTCTGGAGCTGTTCACCGAGCACGGCGCCGGCACGCTGATCGTCCGCTGAGGCGGCATGACGGCCGGCCGGCAAGCCGAGACGGGTTGTCGGTGCCGACGTAGAGCCATCGTCCTGCCTTCGGGCACCTTTCCGGTGAACCGGATTTGGAGGAGCCGCGAGGTCACGGCTATCTCCTTCCCTTCAGGGGAGGGGATGTCGGCATGCAGGCGAGGGGCGGGGCAGGCCGTGACCGTCGGGCGTCGGCCTAACCCATCAGCACCAGCACCACGATGCCCAGCACGATCAGGATGCAGCCGGCAGCCTCGATGCGGTTGACCTTCTCGCGGAAGACGAACACCGACGAGGCGAAGGTGAAGAGCATCTCGACCTGCCCCAGCGCCTTGACCACGGCCGCCTGCTGCAGCGTCATCGCCATGAACCAGCCGAACGAGGCGCTGGCGCCGGCGAAGCCGGTCAGCAGCGACGGCTTCCACGCGCGGGTGATGCGGCCGAGCTCGGCGGGGTCCTTCCACACCATCCACGCCGTCATCACCGCGGTCTGGAGGGCCAGCGCACAGACCAGCGTCACCGCGGCCTGCATCATGAAGTTCGGCCCGCCCAGCGCCAGCGACGCCGCCCGGTAGGCGACGGCCGCCATGCCGAACAGCGCCCCCGACGCAAGCCCGATCATGGCGTTGCGCGCGAAGACCGAGGTGACGAGGTTGCGCCAGCTCATGCTCATATGCGCGACCGAAATCAGCATCACGCCGAGAACGCTGATGCCGATGGCGACGAGGCTTCCCGCGCTCGCCCGCTCGCCGAAGAAGACGAGGGCGAACAGCGCCGCCTGCGCCGGCTCGGTGCGCGAATAGGCCGTGCCGACGGCGAAGTTGCGGTGGGAGAACAGATGCACCAGCAGGAAGGTGCCGGCGATCTGGCTGAACGCGCCGACGACGACCCACAGCAGGAACGGACCGTCCGGTACGGGGATCGCGTCGCCGCGCAGGATCGCCAGCGCCGCGAGGAAGACCAGCGCGAAGGGCAGACCGAAACCGAAGCGAACGAAGGTCGCCCCGGTGGTGCCCATGACGGATTTGAGGTGTTTCTGCGTCGCCGAGCGCAGGTTCTGCAGGAAGGCGGCGGCAAGCGTGATCGGTATCCAGAGATCCATGGCGGCCCATAAAAGAAAAAACCCGGCGGTTGCCCGCCGGGTTCCTTTTATCCAATCCGCTGGGGATTAGAAGAAGCGCGAGAAGCGGACGAAGCCCGACACGCTGCTGTCGTCGTTGCCGGCGACGCCGTCGTCGAAGTCCGAGTAGACGATCTCGGTACGGACCGCGAAGTTCTCGACCGGGGTCCAGACGGCGTTCAGCTCGAGAGCCCAACCATCGTTGCCGGTGCCGGTGACCGCATCGGCGGCATAGAAGTCGTTGAAGTACTGCACACCGAGCGACGCGCCGAACTGGGCGTTGAAGCGGTGGAAGTACGACGCCATGATCGACCACTCCGAACCAGCCGGGCTATACGTGTTCCGGCTGTCGGCATAGAAGCCGAGGAGGCGGAACGACGAGCCGGGCGCGCCGGGGATGTTGTAGTGCAGGCCGGCGGTGACGCCGAAGCCATCCGTGCCCGGAACGACGGCGGCGCCGAAGACGTCCTCGTCGTAACCGACCTTCAACCACGCAGCGCCCCAAGCCTGGTTGACGCCGACGACGCCGACGAAGTTCGGGGTGTAGTTGACGGCGGCGAGGGCCGCGGTCGCGGAGTCGTCAAGCTCGATCGACACGGTGCCGAAGAAGCCGTTGGAGCCCGAGAAGTTGTACTGGATTAGGTGGGTCTGGTGATAGCCGTAGTAGAAGCCGCTATCCGAGTGCGAACCACCGGCGGCAACGCCACCCTGAGGGGTCGAGACCCACGCCGAATCGGTCCAGCCGGTGCGGAAGCCGCCGAGCGACAGCCAGGCATGGTTCAGGTACGTGCCGTCGGCCGTGGCGTAAGGGGTGCCGGCAACCGGGCCGCCGGCCGGGAACGTGACGGAGCCGGTCGCGCCGTCGGTGCGACCTGTGTCGAGGCGGACATAGCCGCGCAGCTGGCCGTATTCGGTCTCCGAACGCGCGTCGAAATAGATGCGGGCGCGGGCGTGGCTGGTCCAGCGGTCGTCGGTGTTGCCGTAATAGGGCGTGTGCGAACCGGTGTCCGACGTGCCGTACTGCGCGCGGATTTCGCCGCCGATGCGCAGGCAGGTCTCGGTGCCCGGGATGTAGAAGAAGCCGGCGCCGTAGACGTCGCAGACGCGGACGTACTCGACGGGCTCCGGCTCGGCGATCACGATCGCATCAGCCGCCTGGGCGGCCACGGAAGAAAAAAGCGCAGCCGTGGAACCAAGGATGAGGCTCTTGAGTTTCATATTCTGACCTCCAGTCAAAATGCGACAAAGATGGAGGTCAGAAATGAACACCCGTCGGCCTCGGCGGGTGCGTTTCCGTGCGTTGCTCCAGCACCGGCAGGCAGGCGTCCAGATCGCGTGTGGCGAGATGGGCGTAGCGCATCGTCATCTGGAGCGTCTGGTGCCCCAGCCATGTCTGCACGCGCCGCAGGTCTATCCCGCCTCGCACCAGCCTCGAGGCGCAGGTGTGCCGCAGGATGTGTGGCACGACGTCGGCGTCGTCGCCGAGTCCGCATTCCTCCCTGGCCGCGTGCCAGACGATCCTGAACTGATGCTGCTTTATGTGGAGGAAAGGCCCCCCGCGGGCCGGTCTCGCGGCCCGCAGCATCCCCTGCACCCGGTTGGTGAGCGGAATGGTCCGGCTCCTGCCGGACTTGGTGATCCAGAACGTCACACGCGAGCCGTCGATATCGTTCCATCGCAGCCCGATGGCTTCGCCGAGGCGCGCGCCCGTATCGACCAGGAAGATGGCCAGGCGATAATAGTCCTCGGATCGCGACCGGATCGCCTGGAACAGCGCGATTTCCTCCTCCTGTTCCAGGAACCTGATTCGTCCCGCCCGCTCCTTCAGCCGCTTGATCTCGGGCAGGCTCCGTAGCTCGCCCATCTTGTGCGCCTTCTTCAGCAGCTTGCTGAGCG
This sequence comes from Pseudomonadota bacterium, assembly GCA_023419995.1. Lineage (GTDB taxonomy): Bacteria > Pseudomonadota > Alphaproteobacteria > Rhizobiales > Rhizobiaceae > Aerobium. The sequence goes on from JAEZXF010000320.1 coordinate 5,105, forward strand.
CCGCGAACTTCCGGTTTATCGTCGCATTGCTGTTGCCGCGGTCGCGCAGGCACCCGACGAGATAGTCCAGCTTCTCCTGTGGAAAATCGTCGAGCCTCTCCCTGCCGAGAAAGCGGTCCAGCTCGCGGATGAAGGATTCGACGCAGTATTTGTGAAAGCTCTCCTCCCAAAGGACGTGATGATGCGTCTCGTAAAGCTGAAGGAGCGTGCTGCCGCCCTTCTCCCCATGTCTTCCCGAGCCGGCGTCCCGGCTGCTCGCCGTCGTTTCGGGCGAGCCGGCTGCCAACGGCAGTGAAATGCTTGGCGTATTCATCTGTTCCCCCAACAGATTTTCGGATGTCTGGCCATCTACACCGCCCTTCACCGGAATAGCGGCGATTCTCTTGCGACAGGCTGCCGCAGGAGGGGATGCGAGGGGACGATTCCACGGATGTCGGTGCCGTCGATGCCACGAAGGTTAACCGTTCCTTTCCGGGGGGGACGAAATCGTGTCATTTGTGCAACAGGCCTTTCCCATAGAACGCGCACAACCGCGCCATTGTGGGGATTGCGGTTGAACGGCGCGCGCCGCTGCGTATTGTCAGGCTCGAAGAAGGGGCGCACGCGTGTCTTTTTCGAGCATTGGGGATGGGGCAGGGAACGCTGTCCTTCAGCAAAAATACCCAGACCCGTTTTTAACTTTGACTGGAGGTCAGAAATGAACATCAAGAGCCTTATCC
>JAEZXF010000382.1 GCA_023419995.1 Pseudomonadota bacterium
CCTCGAGCGAGGTGCCAGTGCGGATCGCCTGCGCCACCATGCGCAGCCGGTCGGGCGTCGGCGTGCCGAGCGCGGCGCGGATGGCGTTGCGGTCGTCGCCCTGCCCAAGGCCCGGAATCTCGATCTCGTCGAGGCCGGTCAGGCCGGTCTCGAGGCCGCGCAGCGCCTTCTGCAGCGATTCCTGGAAGGTGCGGCCGATGGCCATGACCTCGCCGACCGACTTCATCGCCGTGGTCAGCACCGGCTCGGCGCCGGGGAACTTTTCAAACGCGAAACGGGGAATCTTCGTCACGACGTAGTCGATCGACGGCTCGAACGAGGCCGGCGTCGCGCCGCCGGTGATGTCGTTGTCGAGCTCGTCCAGCGTGTAGCCGACGGCGAGCTTGGCCGCGACCTTGGCGATGGGGAAGCCTGTCGCCTTCGACGCGAGGGCGGAGGAGCGCGACACGCGCGGGTTCATCTCGATGACGACGAGGCGGCCATCGGCCGGGTTGACGGCGAACTGGACGTTCGAGCCGCCCGTCTCGACGCCGATCTCGCGCAGCACCGCGATCGAGGCATTGCGCATGATCTGGTATTCGCGGTCGGTCAGCGTCAGCGCCGGGGCGACGGTGATCGAATCGCCGGTATGGACGCCCATCGGGTCGATGTTCTCGATGGAACAGACGATGATGCAGTTGTCCGCGCGGTCGCGGATCACCTCCATCTCGTATTCCTTCCAGCCGAGCACCGATTCCTCGATCAGCACCTCGGTCGTCGGCGAGGCGTCGAGGCCGGCCTGGACGATGTCGAAGAACTCGGCGCGGTTGTAGGCGATGCCGCCGCCGGTGCCGCCGAGCGTGAAGGAAGGACGGATGATCGCCGGCAGGCCGACGTGATCCATCGCCTGCGCCGCGACGCCCATGGCATGCGCCATGTAGCGCTGCTTGCGGTCGCCCTCACCGAGGTTCCATTCGGTCTCCAGCGCGTCGAGCGCGGCGTCGAGATCGGCCGGAGCGGATGCTTTCAGCTCGGCGCGGCGCGCCTCGTGGCTCTTGCGGTCGGCGTCCTTGACGTCGGTGGCGTTGGCGAGCATCGAGCGCGGAGTCTCCAGCCCGATCTTGGCCATGGCCTCGCGGAACAGGGCGCGGTCCTCGGCCTTGTCGATGGCCTCGGCGTCGGCGCCGATCATCTCGACATTGTAGCGCTCGAGCACGCCCATCCGGCGCAGCGACAGCGCGGTGTTGAGCGCGGTCTGACCGCCCATGGTCGGCAGGAGCGCGTCGGGCCGCTCCTTGGCGATGATCTTGGCGACGACCTCGGGGGTGATCGGCTCGATATAGGTCGCGTCGGCCAGCTCCGGATCGGTCATGATGGTGGCCGGGTTGGAGTTGACCAGGATGACGCGGTAGCCTTCCTCGCGCAGCGCCTTGCAGGCCTGGGTGCCGGAATAGTCGAACTCGCAGGCCTGGCCGATGACGATGGGGCCGGCCCCGATGATCAGGATCGACTTGATGTCAGTGCGCTTGGGCATGGGGGAGTTCCGCTTTCCGGGCTGCGCGAAAGGCCGGGACGGACCCTCCCGTTCACGCTCGCGCGTCGCGGAGGCCCGGCCGGCTCGTCGCACAGCAAATCTGATGACAGGCTAAGCGCGCCTTATAGGGGAAGGGGCTGGGTGTGGGAACCCCGGAAATGGCAGCAAATCGCGCATGCGGACGATGCCTTGGCCCGCATGCGCCGGTCGTGCCGCCCGCGGTCAGGGCCGGCCGATTCCCATGCGGGCGAGCAGCCGGTCGCGCAGCACGAGCTGGTGGTAGAACGCGGCCGCGACATGGAAGAGCGTCAGCAGGATCAGGAGGAACGCGCCGAGGCCGTGGGCGGCGCGCGGCGGGAACTGCCGGAAGTCGGGAAGCGGCGCGACGGCGTTGCCCCAGACGATGTCGCCGGCGCCCGACAGCGCCATCATGGCGATACCGCTGCCGGCCATCAGCAGGAGGGCGAGGTAGAGCAGGCCGTGGACGGCCGCCGAGGCGATCTGCTGCCCGCGCGGCTGGCCGGCCGGATAGGCGGGCTTCCTGTCGATCGCCAGCCACCATAGGATGCGGGCGAAGGTGAGCAGCAGCACCGAAAGGCCGACGGCGGTGTGGATGCGCAGGATGGCTACCTTGGCCGCCTCGTCGGCCATGTCGGCGGCGCGGAAGCCGGACAGCAGAAGGCCGAGGACGGCGAGGGCGGTGATCCAGTGGATGGCGATGGGGACGGCACCGTAACGCTGCGGGGTGCTCTTGATGGGCATGGCTTGCTCCTGCGAACTGCCGGGAACTGGCTGATTGTAAAATTCCGCTGTCCCTGTTTATATAGCATGCGATGTATTTTCCGGGCAAGCGAGACCGATGCGATTCCTGCGCGATAGATCGGCCGGCTACATGACCAACTGGGCGGCGCGGCTGTTCGCCCGCGCCATCGACCGGCGGCTGAAGCCGCTGGGCCTCGCGCCGGCGCACATGCCGGTGATGTTCGCGCTGGGCGACGGGCGGGAGCTGTCGCAGAAGGCGCTGGCGGAGGCGGCGGCGATCGAGCAGCCGACCATGGCTGCGACGCTGGCGCGCATGGAGCGCGACGGCCTCGTCCTGCGCCGGCCGAACCCGGCGGATCGGCGCGCCGCCCTGTTTTCGCTGACCCCGGAAGCGCGGGAACAGGCGGATGCGGTGTATACGGTGGCGTTCGAGGTCAACGACGCGGCCCTGGCCGGCCTGACGCAGGAGGAGCGGGCAGCCTTCCTCGGCATGCTCGCGCGCGTGGTCGCCGCCCTCGGCGAGGAGGAGGGCTGAGGCAGGCTTGCAGGGTTCTCCCCGGCGCCTTTGGCGCGGCGGGTGGTCATGCCTCGCCCATCGGGAAGGTATCTGGAAGCGGGGCCGCTTGCGGGCGATGATATTTGCCGGGGCAGGACTTCGATGGATGTCATCGGAGGGGGGCAATCTCTGTGCGCCTGAGCAGAACGGGCAGAAGCCGGCGAAAGAATGACCGTCTGCGGCGGGCAGCTCGAAGAAGAACGACCGTTGAGGGCGAGGACTTGAAACCGGCGGACCTTCTGAAGGCCGGAGACGGGGAGGGAGCATGCCATTGCCTGCCGGGCGACCGAGCATAGGGCATCCTTCAAGATAACGGGCCGCAAGCGAGGCCGACCGCGATCGAGCATCGACGGACCTGTCCGGGCACGGAGCCGGCGAATGTCGGCCATCCTGCAGCTCCTGCAACCCCGTTCCGTTCTCCTGCCGCCGCGAGGACGGCACATGCCGCATCCGTGAAGGCGTTGCCGGGGTCAAGGCGAGGCGCGACTTTGGCGGGAGTGTCGATCGCTGGGGCTCAGGTTAGGGACTCATCATTCCAGATCCATGGTCGGGTTTGAAACAACCGCGACGGCTGCGAGGACGTTTCTCGGGAGCTTGCGGGAGCGGGTGATTACCCGCCCGAAGTGCCTGTGCTTGCAGACGAGGCGTTCGGCGAGATTGCGCCGGCGGCAGAGGCGTGAATCGACCGATCCATGGACCTCGAGGTTGCGCCCGGTGGAGACGCGAGCCTACGCCGCGCGCTGGTTGCTGGGATCGAGCTAGATCGTTTCAGCTTTTGATGGAAGCCGCCCCTCACCCTTACCCTCTCCCCGCAAGCGGGAGAGGGGGTCGTGCGCGGTGCGGCCAATCCCCTTCTCCCCGCTTGCGGGGAGAAGGTCCCGGCAGGGGGATGAGGGCCGACTTCACCTGAACCTGAAAGACTCTAGTGCTGCAAGCCGTGGCCGCGACCGGCAACGACCGCCGAAGGCCACGGGCGGGTTCTTGCAGCAGGGCAGGCGCCGTCACGTTGGCGGATGCTCGACCCGCCGTCGGATATGCCTGCCACCGTAGGTGGACGGCGGACCGGCAACTCCTCCCCATCAGCGACGGCATGGCTCTTGCTGGTCAGTTTCCACGAGAGCGGCGGGATGGGGTATGGTACGGCTCTTTAGCCGTCGGCAGCATGCGGGTGGGTACGATGGTGGAGCCACCAGGCGTCGGCGCCCTGCCGCGCCCCCCCAGCCCGGCGCGCAGCCGCTTGGCGAGCGCCTACGGCTGCTGGCTTGACTTGACGGCATGCACCGCCGCCGCGCATGCCCGCTTGTACAACGAAAGCGCCCGTTCCTTCCCTGTTCTTGGGCTGGCGGTCCCCATGCCTATGCCCGCATTGTACCTATCGCGCGCCGGGCAGCATTCGTGCTTACACCAGCGCCTCCATCCACGTTTGTGCCCATGCCTGCCTTCATTCTCCTCCCGCCGCCAATGCTCGCTTCTCCCACCGCCAATCCTCGCGCTGAAAAAATTCGGTCGACAACGCCAAGATATGACGTTGATATCAGTTTCAGAATTGACAAAGTGTGAGCCAGGGGCAGGCTTCAGGGCTTCAG
>JAEZXF010000354.1 GCA_023419995.1 Pseudomonadota bacterium
GATCAGCACCGGGGTGCCGATGCCGCGCGCGCGCAGCTCGGCGATCACCGAAAGGCCGTCGCGCCGGGGCAGCATCCTGTCGACCACCAGCACGTCGAAATCGCCTTCCGAGGCGAGCGCGAAACCCGCCTCGCCGTCGAAGGCGACATGGGCGTTGTGGCCGGCCTCGGCCAGCGCCTTCTTCAGATAGTCGGCCGCCTCGCGGTCGTCCTCGATGACAAGAATCTTCATGGCCCATCTATACGCGAAAAAGGCGGCGGCCGAAGCCGCCGCCGTTCCGGGAATGGCTCAGGCCTCAGCCATCGGCCAAGGGCAGCGCGATGAACTGGTTGGCATCGCCGCGGCTGACCTGCACCAGCACCGCCTTGCGGCCGGCATTCGCCGCGTCGGCGACCGCCTTGTCGACGTCCTCGACGCTGGACACCTCGGCCGAGTTGACGCTGACGATGACGTCGCCGGCCTGGATGCCGCGCTCGGCGGCAGGGCTGCCCTGCTCGACATCGGTGACGACGAGCCCGTTGCCGTCCTCGGCCGGGGCGACCGTCAGGCCGAAATCGTCGAGCGTGGCGGCGCTCGCCGCGTCGTCGTCGGGCGTCTGCGCGGGCGCATCGGCATCCGCGCTCTCGCCCGGCAGCTTGCCGAGCTCGACGCTGACCTTCTGCTCCGCGCCGGCGCGCCACAGGGTGACCTCGACCTTGGTCGAGGGCGGGAAGCCGCCGACCACGCGCGCCAGCTCGCGCGGCGACGCGACGTTGCGCTCGTTGACCGCAGTGATGACGTCGCCCGCCCGGATGCCGGCGTCGCGCGCCGGACCGTCGGCCTGCGCCTCCGTCACCAGCGCGCCCTTGGCATCCTTGAGACCGATCGATTCGGCGATCTCGTCGGTCACCGGCTGGATCTGCACGCCGAGCCAGCCGCGCAGCACGGTGCCGTTCTCGATCAGGTTGCCGACGACCTCCTTGGCGGTCGAGGCCGGGATCGCGAAGGCGATGCCGACATTGCCGCCGGAGGGCGAGAAGATCGCGGTGTTGATGCCGACGACCTCGCCCTGGAGGTTGAAGGCCGGGCCGCCCGAGTTGCCGCGGTTCACCGCCGCGTCGATCTGGATGAAGTCGTCATAGGGGCCGGCGCCGATGTCGCGGCCGCGGGCCGAGACGATGCCGGCCGTGACGGTGCCGCCGAGGCCGAACGGGTTGCCGACGGCCACCACCCAGTCGCCGACGCGCACCTTGCCGTCGTCGGCGAAGGCGACGTAGGTGAACTCGCGGTCGGCATCGACCTTCAGCACGGCGAGGTCGGTGCGGCGGGCGGCGCCCACCAGCTCGGCCTCGAGCTCGGAGCCATCGTCGAGGACGACGGTGAAGGTCTGGCCGCCCTGCCCGACGTGGTTGTTGGTGACGATGTAGCCGTCACCCGAGATGAAGAAGCCCGAGCCCTGCGAGACGGGGCGCGTGCGCTCGCGGTTGCCATGACGGCGATGCTCGCGCTCGGCGCGGCGCTCGCTGCGCGGGCCGCGGTCGCCGCGGAACTCCTGGTCGCCGCGGAACTCGCGGAAGAAGCGCTTCAGCGGATGGTCGTTGGGCAGCTCGTCGAAGCCCGGCATGTCGAAGCCGAAGGAGAACGGGCCGCCGCGGTCGGAGGCCGCCTCGACCTTGGCCTGCACGCGGACGCTGACGACCGCCGGCGAAACCTTCTCGACGACGTCGGCGAAGCCGGTCGCCTGCACGCCCTCGACGCGCACGGCGTCGGCGAGCACCGGCGCGGTGCCGCTGGTCACGGCGCCGAACCCGATCGCGCCGGCGATGGCAAGCGAGGCGGCGGCGCCGAGCAGGCGGCTGCGGGTCCTGGACGGGGATTTGGTCTGGTTCTGCATGATTCTGGTTCCTTCGTCGAACGGCGGGATGTGCACATGGTCACATCGTTCGGAACCAGAGATAGGGCGGCGAACCTTACGGCGCTGTTGCCGCTGGATGAAACTTTCGTAATCTTTGCCCGCGCGCCCTCGGGCGCATCATTCGGCGCGGTCGAGAATGTCCCTGAGCCGCGCCTCCTCCTCGGCACTGAGCGCCGCCGGGCGTGCCTGCGCGGGACGGCGGCGGCGAAGGGCATAGGCGAGCAGGACCCCGCCGCCGATGGCGAGAAGCAGCGCCGGCGTCGCCCACAGCAGCGCATTGCGGCCGCTGAACCGCGGCTGGAGCAGCACGAACTCGCCGTAGCGCGACACGACGTAGTCGATGACCTGCTGGTCCGTCTCCCCTGCGGCAAGCCGCTCGCGGACGAGCACCCGCAGGTCGCGCGCCAGCTCGGCGTCGGAATCGTCGATCGACTGGTTCTGGCAGACCATGCAGCGCAGCCCGGCCGACAGGTTGCGCGCCCGCTGCTCGAGCACCGGATCGTCCAGCATCTCGGACGGCTGCACGGCGAGCGACGGCCCGCAGAGGCCGAGAAGAAGGACGAGCGCGGCGAGAAGGCGGGTCATTCGGCCGGCGCCTCCGCCGTGCGGGCGGGCCGGGCGCGGCGGCGCGCGGGGGCGCCGACGCGCAGCCTGCGATCGAGCAGCGAGACTGTGCCGCCCGCCATCATCACCAGCCCGCCGATCCAGATCAGCAGCACCTGGGGCTTCCACCACGCGCGGACGACCACGCCGCCGTCGCCGGTGGCGTCGCCCAGCGCGACATAGAGCTGGCTGAAGCCGCGCGTGGCGATGCCCGCTTCCGTGGTCGGCATCTGGCGGGCGGTGTAGAGCCGCTTCGACGACACCATCTCGCCGACCTTGCGGCCGCCGCTGAAATAGGTGAAGCGGCCCTGCTCCTCGGTGAAGTTCGGGCCGCGATGCGGCGCGATGCCCTCGAAGCGCAGCGTGTAGCCGGCGACGGGCATGGTGTCGCCCGGCCGCATGACCTCGATGTGCTCGGCTTCGAGCGAGGTGACGGCGACGATGCCGAGCACGGTGACGCCGAGGCCGAGATGCGCCACCGCCGTGCCCCAGATCGAGCGCGACAGGCCGGCGAGCCGGCGCAGCACGACGGACGGGACTTCCCTGCCGATGCCGGCCTTGATGCCGAGATCCGTCAGCGCGCCGGCGATGAGCCAGACGCCGAGGCCGATGCCGAGGGCGGAGAGCGCCCCTGCCCCGTCGACGGCCGACCAGACGACGATCGCGGCGAGCAGCGCGCCGCCGAAGGCCGCGTAGAGGCGCTGCGACACCGCCCACAGGTCGCCCCGCTTCCACGCGAGCAGCGGGCCGAAGGGCACCGCCACGAGGAGCGGCACCGCCAGAGGAATGAAGGTGAGGTTGAAGAACGGCGCGCCCACCGAGATCTTGTCGCCGGCCACCGCCTCGACCAGCAGCGGGTAGAGCGTGCCGATCAACACCGTCGCCGCGGCGGTGGTGAGGAACAGGTTGTTGAGGACGAGCGCGCCCTCGCGCGACACCGGATGGAACAGGCCGCCCTGCGACAGGGAGCCCGCGCGCAGCGCGAACAGCGCCAGCGAGCCGCCGATGAAGAAGACGAGGATCAGCAGGATGAACAGGCCGCGCGCCGGGTCGGTGGCGAAGGCGTGGACCGAGGTCAGCACGCCGGAACGCACGAGGAAGGTGCCGAGCAGCGACAGCGAGAAGGTGAGGATGGCCAGAAGCAGCGTCCAGATCTTGAGCGCCGAGCGCTTCTCCATCACGATCGCGGAATGCAATAGCGCCGTGCCGGACAGCCACGGCAGGAACGAGGCGTTCTCGACCGGGTCCCAGAACCACCAGCCGCCCCAGCCGAGCTCGTAATAGGCCCAGTACGACCCCATCGCGATGCCGCCGGTCAGGAATATCCAGGCGGCGAGCGTCCACGGCCGGACCCAGCGCGCCCACGCCGCGTCGATCCGGCCCTCGATCAACGCCGCGACGGCGAAGGAGAAGCAGACGGAGAAGCCGACATAGCCGAGATAGAGCAGCGGCGGATGCACCGCGAGGCCGACATCCTGCAGGATCGGATTCAGGTCGCGACCCTCGAGCGGCGCGGGATCGAGCCGGGCGAACGGGTTGGAGGTGGCGAGGATGAACAACAGGAAGGCCGCGCCGACGAGCCCCTGCACCGAGAGGACGTTGGCGCGCAGCGAGGCGGGCAGGTTCTTGCCGAACCACGCCACCAGCGCCCCGAAGAAGGAGAGGATGAGCACCCACAGGAGCATCGACCCCTCGTGGTTGCCCCAGACGCCGGTGACCTTGTAGAGCATCGGCTTGGCCGAGTGCGAGTTCTCCCACACGTTGACGAGGGAGAAGTCCGACTGGACATAGGCGGCGGTCAGCACGGCAAAGGCCAGCGCCGTCAGGACGAAGCCGGCCACGGCCGAGGGGCCGGCGACGGCGATGAGCCTGCCGTCGTGAAGGCGCGTGCCGGCGAGCGGCACCGCGAACTGCACGAGCGACATCGCGAAGGCCAGCACCAGCGCAAAATGGCCGAGTTCGACGATCATCGCACCGCTCCGCCCGCCCCCGGCAGGTTCACTCCGCGTGCTGCCACAGCCCGCTCTCCTTCAGGCCGTCGGCCACCTCTTTCGGCATATAGTTTTCGTCGTGCTTGGCAAGCACGCTGTCGGCGACGAACACCCCGTCGGGGCCGAATGCGCCCTCGGTGACGATGCCCTGCTCCTCACGGACCAGGTCGGGCAGGATGCCGTTATAGGCGACCTGCACCGAATGGACCTGGTCGGTCACCGCGAACGCGACCTCGGTGCCCGCGCCGCGCACGACGGTGCCCTTCTCGACCAGCCCGCCGAGGCGGATGCGCTGGCCGGGTTCGACGGAGGCGGTCTGAAGTTCCGCCGGCATGTAGAAATACGAGGTCTTCTGCCCCAGCGCATAGAAGACCAGGGCGGCCGCGACCGCCAGAAAGCCCATCGCCCCGCCGATAACCGAAAGCCGCTTCTGCTTGCGCGTCATCGCACCCTACTCCTTCGCTTCCACACCCAGCGCGGCGGCGAACGCCTGAAGTTCGGCCGACTTCGCGCTGCCTTGCCCGAGCGCCTCGATGCCGCGCGCCAGGGCGTCGGCCGCGTCCTCGCGCCGTTCGAGCACGACATAGGACTGCACCAGCCGCTGCCAGCCTTCCGGATTGTCCGGATTCTCGCGCAGCCTCTGGTCGAGGCCGGCCACCATCTCACCGATCATCTCGGCGCGGGCCTTGTCCGAGATCAATCCGGCAGCCTCGACATCGTCCGCGGTGGGGCCGGGTCGCACGGTTCCGCCCAGGTCGGCGATCGCCTGCTCGATCGTCGGCCGCCAGGGTGAGGCATCCGGAAGATCGGGGAGCATGGCGGTGAACGCGGCGACCGCCTCCTCGTGGCGGCCCTCCTGCGCCAGCGAGGCGGCGATCAGGAACCGTACCTTGGGGTTCTTGGGCTCCAGAGCCGATGCGCGCTCGAAGGCAGCCTTCGCCTCGGGCGTGATCGCGCCGCCGGCGGCAGACGTGAGCGCCTCGCCGAACGCCATCTCGCGCGCGGCCGAGGCTCCGAGAATGCGGATCGCATGCCGATAGGCGGCGGCAGCGTCCTCATGGCGGCCGATGCGGCTATAGATCGGCGCCAGAACCTCCCAGCCGCGCCCGTCCTCGGGGTTGTCGGCCAGGTGGCGCTCGGCGCGCGCGATCAGTTCGAAGACGGTGTTCTCGGCGGGGTTGCGCTCGAGCCGCGCCTGTAGGGGCTGCGACGGCAGATGCGGCGAACCGATCGCGGCGTAGATCCCCCAGCTGGCGATCGGCACGGCGAGGACGGCCAGCGTGGCGACGAGGCGCCCGGCGCGGCCGCCCGCCCCCGCGCGCGTCCCGCCTTCCTGTCCGGCGAGCCTGAGGATACGGCGGCCGATCTCGGCCCGCGCCTCGGCGGCCTCGCTGGCGTCGATCGCGCCGCGGGCAAGGTCGTGTTCCAGCTCGGCGAGCTGGTCCTGATAGACGGCCATGTCGAAGCCGGGGCCGTCCGCCTCGTCCGCCTTGCGGCGGGCCAATGGCAGGAGCACCGCCAGGCAGGCGAGCAGCGTCAACAGTGCGGCAATGATCCAGAAGGGCATGGCTATCAGATAGACGTTGCGTCACCCGATGCCAATGATTGACGAGTGCGGCTTTTTGGCGATCCCGCCTACGCCAGCGGCGTCCAGCTTCCGTCCGCGTTGCGGCACGCGGTCCCGCGGGCGGTCTGCGAGCGGCCCTCGACGGTGACGGTATGGCTATACTGGCGGCAGTCCTGCGAGCCCACCCGATAGGGCGAGCCGGCGATCACCTCGCCGCCGCGGCCGTTCCGGCTGCCCCAGGCGACGCCCTGTCCGGCGGGCGTATGCTCGAGCGCGCGGTACTCGGCCTCCAGCGCTCGCCTGCGGTCCTGCGAATCGAGGCCGGCGCCGACCTGCCCGCCGATCTGGCCTCCGGCCATCGCCTCGACGATGGCGGTACCGACGCGCGGCTGGCTGCGTGGCACCTCGGCGAATGCCCGCGCCGACGGCCCCGAGCCGCCGGAACCCGCCGTCGAGCACGCGGAAAGCGCAACCGCCACAGTCACTGCCGCAATCTTCCAGAACATCGTTCGTCTACTTCCCCGTTCGCCTTCACCACAAATTGTTCGGGCGGCCTTTGGTTCCGGCCTTCTCACGCCCGACTTTGGCGCCTTGATGACGCCGGACCGCAGGAAATCTCATTCCTGCGCCCTTCGCATGGTCACGGTCGCCTTGAGGCCGCCCAGGCGCGAGCGGCCGAGCTCGAGGCTTCCGCCGTATTCCCTCACCAGATCGGCGACGATGGCCAGCCCCAGGCCGGTTCCGGGCTTGGTCTCGTCCAGCCTGCGGCCCCGCGCCAGCGCCTCCCGCACCTTCTCCTCCGGAATGCCGGGTCCGTCGTCCTCGATCGTCAGGCTGAAGCTGCGCGGCTGGCTTTCGGCCGGCCCGGCCGCCACCGACACGGCAACCGCACCGCTCGCCCATTTCATCGCGTTCTCCAGCAGGTTGCCGGCGATCTCCTCCAGATCCTCCCTCTCGCCCGCGAAGACGATCTCCTCCTCCGGCTTGGCGAAGGTCAGGCGCGTGTCGGGGCCGAGCTTGCCCATCACGCGGACCATGCGCTCCAGCGTCGGGGTCACGGGCGTCCGGAAGACGATGGTGTCGCGCTGGGCGGCCATGCGGGCGCGCTGCAGGTAGTGCTCGACCTGCTGGCGCATCGACGCCGCCTGATCGGCGATGAGGTTGCCCTTCGCGCCGCCGATGGCGCGCGCCTCGTTGGTCAGGACCGCGAGCGGCGTCTTCAACGAATGGGCGAGGTTGCCGACCTGCGTGCGCGAGCGCTCGACGATGCGGCGATTGCTCTCGATGAGCGCGTTCGTCTCCTCGGCGAGCGGCGCGATCTCGCGCGGGAAGTCTCCGTCCAGCCGCTGCGCCGCGCCGGTGGTGATTTCCGCCAGCGCCTGCCTGACGCGGCCGAGCGGCTGGAGGCCGATCAGGATGGCGAGCGCGTTGATCGCGATCATGCCGACGCCGAACAGCGCGAGGTAGAAATTGAGTTGGCGCTCGAAGGCGCCGATGTCCGCTTCCAGCTCCGTGCGGTTTCCCATCACGCGGAACCGCGCGACCCTGTTCTCGGCGTCGAGCACGAACTCGCTCTCGAACACCTCGACCGTCTCTCCCGACAGTCCGTCGGTGACATAGCTGCGCTGGAAGTCGGCGCTGAACGGCACCTCCTGCTGCGATGGCGACGGAATCGACTGCGAGAGCGAGAGCGAGGCGAGCTGCCCCTCCACGCCCGCGACCGGCTCGACGGTCCAGTACCAGCCAGATCGGGGAACGGTGAAGCGCAGGTCGCCCAGGTTGGGCTCTCCTTCCAGCGCGCCCTCGGCGGTGACGCCGACCGAACTGATCAGGTTGAAGAGGTGCGCCGTCAGCAGGCTCTCGAAGCCGCGCTCGCACGCCTGCCTGAACAGGGTCGAGATGATGGTGGCGATGACGACCAGCGCCACCAGCGCCCAGACCGTGGAGAACGCGACGACGCGGAAGGCGAGGGAGTTCATCCTGCGGCCGAGCGCCGCGAACGTCGATCGTCCGCTGGGGGCCGCAGCCATTGCCCGGCCCTTCAGTCCTGCGCCTCGCGGATGCGATAGCCCATGCCCCGCACCGTCTCGATCAGGTCGAGACCCATCTTCTTGCGCAGCCGCCCGACGAACACCTCGATGGTGTTGGAGTCGCGGTCGAAATCCTGGTCGTAGAGATGCTCGACCAGTTCCGTGCGCGACACGACCTGCCCCATATGATGCATGAGGTAGGCGAGCAGGCGGAACTCGTGCGAGGTGAGCTTCAGCGGCAGGCCGTTCATGTCCGCCTTGGACGCCTTGGTGTCGAGGCGCAGCGGGCCGCAGACCAGCTCAGAGGAGGCATGGCCGGCCGCGCGCCGGATCAGCGCCCGCAGGCGGGCCAGCACTTCCTCGATATGGAAGGGCTTGGTCACGTAGTCGTCGGCACCGGCATCGATGCCGGCGACCTTGTCGCTCCAGCGGTCGCGCGCGGTCAGCATCAGCACGGGCATCTTGCGCCCGTCGCGCCGCCAGCGCTCGACCACGGAGATCCCGTCCATCTGCGGCAGGCCGATGTCGAGGACGACGGCGTCGTAGGGCTCGGTGTCGCCGAGGAAGTGGCCCTCGTCGCCGTCATAGGCGCGATCGACGACATAGCCCGCGTCGACGAGCGCGTCCGCGATCTGGCGATTCAGGTCCTTGTCATCCTCGACGACGAGTATGCGCATGCGTTCTTCCGCCCTCTGAACGACCTTGGGTAACTATGCCCGGATTCGCCGGCTGCGTCAGCCGGCGGGAACCACGATCTCGTTGCGGCGCGGCCGCTGCCCGTCCTTGGCGGGCATGAGCACGACGATGACGCAGACCTGCTGGCCGCCGCGCACCTCCGGGGTCGCCCGCGCGAGCTGCCCGCCGGCCTGCGCGGCATATCGCTGGCCGATCGCGTGGCAGTCCGGCGCGGCGGCCACCGGAGACGCAAGCGGGCCGGCCAGCACGAGGCCGGCGATGAGCGCTGGGGAAAGGGTGCGAAGCGTTTTCATGCCAGCCGTTCTAGCGCACTGCCGCTGAACACGAAATGAACAATCGCAAACAGCCCGGCGCTACCCGATGCGGTCGCGCGCGCCGATCCGGCCGAGGATGGCGACGACGCCGGCAACCGCCGCGATCGCCTGCAGGACCGCGTCGGGCAAGGCGGCGACATCGCTGCTGTCGATCGGGAAGCCGATCGCGCCCGCGAGCGTCGCCACCACCGCCACCGCCGACGCCCAGATGGTGCGCGAAAGATACCAGGGCTTGAAGATTTCCATGATGATGTCTCCTGTGTGGGTTTCAGTCGAGGGTGAACGTCCTGCGCGCTGGCAGGCTGGCGCCCGCCGCCGCGCCGATCTGGCGAACCGTCGCCACGATCTCCGCCGGGCGAAGGGGGAAGTCGGACGCCGCCAGCGCGGCCTCGTAGATCCAGCGCGGCTCGGCCACCTCGACCGTCCGCACGGCCGGCCCGCCGGCCTGCGCGATCTCGACGCGATAGCGCTCGCTTTCCTCGCCGAGCGGAATGTCCTCGCCGAGCCAGGAATCGGCGTCGACGCGGCCGCGCCGGATCCAGGTCAGCTCGGCGTCGCCGCTCGCGCTCCGCACCAGCCGCAGATGCACCGGCGAAAGCGGCAGCCTGGCCCTCATTCCGCCGGCCGCCGAAAGGGTGGCGAAGTTCGGCCCGCCGAAATCGCGGCCCGCCGGCCCGATCCGCCAGTTCAGCAAGATGCCCGACTGCTCCGGCGCCAGCCCCGCCTTCGCCACCGCCTCGTCGAGAACAACGAAGGGCGCGCCCGGCGACAGGCCCGCCTGCGTCGCATCGGCGGTTCCGAGCTGGCCGCGCAGCAGTCCGCCGATCCGCCAGGTGGCGGGAGAAATCTCCTCGGCCTCGGCGAACTGCAAGATCTCCCACCCGCCGTCGTCGGCGCGGATGGCGGCCGTGTTCGCTCCGTTGAGCAGGGCGGTCCGGGACACGCTCGCCAGCGCGCCGCCATAGAGCGAGACCGTGATCGACCCGGCATGGTCGATGCGCCCCTCGAATCCGCCCGCCGTCGCCGCCACCACCTCTCCGAGCGTCGCCGGCGTCGGCAGCGTCGCCGCGTGGACGTAGCCGGTCTCCTGCGGCGAGGCGTAGGCGAGCTGGCTGCGCCACGGGCGCGCGAAGGCGGCGATCCGGAACTGCTCGTGCGCGGCCGTGTTGCCGGGCAGCATGGGCAGGTCGATCAGCAGCGCGTGCGGCGCGCCGGCGAGGACGGGCCTGGCG
>JAEZXF010000398.1 GCA_023419995.1 Pseudomonadota bacterium
CATCATCAAACAACGCGAAAGGATCAAGCGACAGACCATCGAACATCGGCGCTTGCAACACCGCAAGCTCGCCGCCTAACATCAACCCCCAGGACGAGGCCCGCACTCCGCTAATTTACGCCGCGAGATGTGCCAAATGTTCTGACGACGGACACGGGCAGCTACAACTCGGCCTATTTCGAGCACGCCTTCCTCGCCGACCAGATGGGCGTCGAGCTGGTCGAGGGACACGATCTGCGCGTGGTCGACGGCCACGTCGCGATGCGCACCACGCAGGGCTACAAGCAGATCGACGTGCTCTACCGCCGCGTCGACGACGCCTATCTCGACCCGCTCACCTTCAATCCGGAATCGGCGCTCGGCGTGCCGGGCATCATGGACGTCTACCGCGCCGGCAACATCACCATCGCCAACGCGCCCGGCACCGGCATCGCCGACGACAAGGCGATCTACTCCTACATGCCGGAGATCATCGAGTTCTACACCGGCCGCAAGGCGATCCTCGGCAACATCCCCACCTGGCGCTGCTCCGAGCCCGACAGCCTGAAATACGTGCTCGAGCATCTGGACGAGCTGGTGGTGAAGGAGGTGCACGGCTCCGGCGGCTACGGCATGCTGGTCGGCCCCGCCGCCTCGAAGAAGGAGCGCGAGGCCTTCGCCGCCAAGCTGAAGG
This sequence comes from Pseudomonadota bacterium, assembly GCA_023419995.1. GTDB lineage: Bacteria > Pseudomonadota > Alphaproteobacteria > Rhizobiales > Rhizobiaceae > Aerobium. The sequence goes on from JAEZXF010000398.1 coordinate 674, forward strand.
CGCGGCCTGCCAACTACATCGCCCAGCCGACGCTTGCATTGTCCACCTGCCCCATCTTGACGGAGCAGGGGCTGGCGCCCCGCCACGTCGACCTGCGGCCCTACGTGCTCGTCTCCGACCGCATCCGCATCGTGCCCGGCGGCTTGACGCGCGTGGCGCTCAAGGAAGGCTCGCTGGTGGTGAACTCCTCGCAGGGCGGCGGGACGAAGGATACGTGGGTGCTGGATGACTGAAGTGAGTAGTGAATAGGGAATAGTGAGTAGTGGGGGGAGAGAGTTGGAAGCGCCGGTCAGTTCCTACAGGGATTTGCTGGTCTGGAAAGCTGCAATGGATCTGTCGGTCGACTGCTACACCATGACCAAAGCGTTCCCGAACAGTGAAATCTACGGAATGTCGTCGCAAATCCGGCGATCTTCGGCATCCATCGCGGCGAACATTGCCGAGGGATATGGGCGAGAGCATACCGGTGCGTTCATCCAGTTCCTTCGGATAGCGCAGGGGTCCCTGAAGGAGCTGGAGACACACCTGGTTCTTGGGGAGCGCGTTGGATTGATCGTCGAAGGCGACGCTGCCCGGGTGCTGGGCCAGTCGGAAGAACTCGGCAAGATGCTCCGCGCGATGATCAGGAGCCTGCAACGAAAGCATCAATGATGGCGCTCTTCCACTACTCACTACTCACTACTCGCTATTCCCTCTCCGGCAGGAGCCGCTGATGCTTCTCGGACGCACCGCCAACGGTCTCTACTGGATGAGCCGCTACATCGAGCGGGCCGAGAACATGGCGCGCATCGTCGATGCCGGGCTGCGGCTGGCGCTCACCCGCACCGACTCCTCGGCCGACGAGTGGACCTCGGTCGTGCTCAGCGCCGGTGCCGCGCACGCCTTCGCCGCCAGGCATTCCGAATACTCCGCCGACACCGTCGCCGACTTTCTCCTGCGCGACACGTCGAACCCGTCGAGCGTGCTGTCCTCGATCGAGACGGCGCGCACCAATGCGCGCATGGTCCGCACCGCGCTGACGCGCGAGACCTGGGAGAGCATCAACGAGGCGTGGATGTCGTTCCGGCGGCTGCTCGCCGGCCCGATCGACCAGCGCGAGCTGCCCAAGATCCTCGACCAGATCAAGCGCGAGACGGCGCTGATCCGCGGCTCGTTCTACGGCACCATGCTGCGCAACGAGATCTTCGACTTCGCGCAGCTCGGCTCCTATGTCGAGCGGGCCGACAACACGGCGCGCATCCTCGACGTCAAGTACTACGTGCTCCTGCCGTCGGTGTCTTGGGTCGGCTCCTCGCTCGACAACTACCAGTGGGAGTCGATCCTGCGCTCGGTGTCGGCGCATCGCTCCTACCGCTGGGTCTACGAGGGCGACTATCGCCCGACCCACATCGCCGACTTCCTGATCCTCAACCGGCGCATGCCGCGCTCGCTCGCCTTCTGCTACCGGATGATCGCCGAGAGCCTGAACCTGCTCGCCGAGGAATATGGCGAGCGCCACGCCTGCCACGCCACGCTGGACGACATCGGCAGGCGTTTGAAGCCGGGCACGATCGACGCCATATTCGACGGCGGCCTGCACGAGTTCCTCAGCGACTTCATCCGCTGCAACAACAGGCTGGGCAACGAGGTCGCCCAGGATTACCGGTTCTACTGATGCGCCTGAAGATTTCCCACCGCACGCTCTATTCGTACGACGCGCCCGTGTCCTACGCGTTGCAGCGCGTGCGGCTGACGCCGCTCAACGGCCACATGCAGGCGGTGCTGTCGTGGTCGGTGCTGGTCGAGGGCTCGACCGAGGAGGTGCGCTTCACCGATCACTTCGGCAACGACACGCGCCTCCTGAGCGTGTCGGGCGATCCGCATGTGATCCGGATCACCGCGCAGGGCGAGGTCGAGGTGCGCGACACCGCCGGCGTCACCGGCGCGCATACCGGCTTCGCCCCCCTCTGGCTGTTCGAGCACCCGACGGCGCTGACGACGGCCGGGCCGCTGGTCGGCGAGATCGCGCGGGCGGCGGGAAACGGCAGCGAGCTCGACCGGCTGCACATGCTGTCGCACGCCGTCCGCGAGCGCGTCGCCTATCGCGTCGGCACCACGGACGCGGCGACCGCCGCCGAGGACGCGGTGGCGCGGGGTGAGGGGGTCTGCCAGGACCACTCGCACGTCTTCCTCGCCGCCGCCCGGCTGATGGGCTTTCCGGCGCGCTACGTCAGCGGCTACCTGATGCTGGACGACGCCATCGAGCAGGTCGCCACCCATGCCTGGGCCGAGGCGCACGTCTCGGGGCTGGGCTGGGTCGCCTTCGACGTGTCGAACGGCATCTCGCCCGACGGACGCTACGTCCGGCTGGCTACGGGGCGCGACTATCGCGATGCCATGCCGGTTTCCGGCATCCGTCTGGGCCAGGCGCAGGAACAGCTTGAAGTCCACATCACAGTCGAGCAGTAATCGCCGTCTGCAACTCTCGGGCACCTGATTCATGACCTACTGCGTTGGCCTCAAGATCGACCGCGGCCTGGTGTTCATGTCGGACACGCGCACCAATGCCGGCGTGGATTCGATCTCGACCTTCCGCAAGATGCATGTCTGGGAGGACCCGGGCGAGCGCATGCTGGTGATGCTGTCGGCCGGCAACCTCGCCACCACGCAGGCCGTCGTCAGCCTGCTCGACGAGCGTTCCAAGGCGCCGGCCGAGCGTGCGCCGTCGATCCTGCAGACGCCGTCGATGTACCAGACCGCCCGGCTGGTGGGCGACACCGTCAAGGAAGTGATCGCCTCCTCCGCGCCGGCCGGCCAGAACGCCGACGCCTTCGGCGCCTCCTTCATCCTCGGCGGGCAGATCAGGGGTACCGAGCCGCGCCTGTTCCTGATCTATCCCGAGGGCAACTTCATCGAGACGTCGGAGGACACGCCCTTCTTCCAGATCGGCGAGACGAAATACGGCAAGCCGATCCTGGTGCGCGCCTACGACCGCGCGATGACCTTCGCCGAGACCGCCAAGCTGCTGATGGTGTCGTTCGATTCCACCATCCGCTCGAACCTGTCGGTCGGCATGCCGCTCGACATGCTGTTCTACGAGCGCGACACGTACCGCGTCGGTTACCGCAAGCGTGTCGGGCAGGACGATCCCTACTACCGCGAGATTTCGGAAGGCTGGTCCGACGCGCTGAAATCCGCGTTCAAGAGCCTGCCCGACTTCCAGGACTGAGCCTCCGGACGGTTTCCGGGCGGGCCTTCGGCCTTCGCTGGGCTGGCAGGGATAGGTCCGCGCCGTGCCTGCTCAGCCTTTCAGGCGGTCCATCATCTCGCGGATGATCGGCTGCAGCCTGTCCGGAGTGATCGGCTTGGCCACCACCGCGTCGACGATCCCGCTGCCGGCGACCTGCCGGGCCAGCGGCCCGGCATTGCCGAGCAGGATCAGGAGCGGCGCGTGCCAGCGGCCCGCCGGCCGCCGCAGCGGCGCGATGCGCTCGATCAGCGCCTCGCCGTCGGCGCCGCTGTCGAGGATGATCAGCGCCGGCACGTCGCCCGGCTCCGTCAGCACCATTTCGTCGGGGGTCCGGCTCACGGTCCGGTATCCGGCGCGCTCGGCGATCCTCGACACGACGATGCGGTCGATGGGCGCGGCAATCACCACCAGAACAAGTCCGAAGTCCACGCCCGTGTTCAGGAGGGCGCCGTCGTCGTTCTCGTCTGGTGAATTCCGCATGGATTCTACCGCGCAGGAAGACCGTGGAAGAAGAATTCGCGAGTGCGGCGTGGTTGTTCTTGATGCCGGCAGTTCTGTCAAGTCCACATGGTGTCGCATGCGAAAAAGGCGGCGCTCGCGCGCCGCCTTTTTCTCGTTGCGGGGTCCGGAGACCGTATCTCAGGCTTCGTCGCCGCCGGCCGAGGCGTTGGTGACGACCACGGGGATGAGGAGGTCGCCCCAGTTGCCGTCGCCGCCGTGGTGGCGCGCGGAGCGCACCAGTTCCACCGACACGCCGGCCTCGACCGCCTTCATCACCGACTGGTTCAGCCGGTGCAGGTCGTTCGCCACCATGCGGATGACGGCCTGCTGGTCGGCGTTCATGGCCGAGGACTGTTCCTCTGCACGTTCCTTGACGCGGGTCTTGGGCGACATGGGTGGTTCTCCTTCCTGTGCCTTCGATACGGACGCGAGCGCTACTCCGCCGCCGGGCGGAACTGTTCGTGCTCGGTCGATTCCTTCATTGCGGTGGTCGACGACTGGCCGCCGGTGATCGCCAGCGACACGGCATCGAAGTAGCCGGTGCCGACCTCGCGCTGGTGCTTGGTCGCGGTGTAGCCGTTGGCCTCGGCCGCGAACTCGGCCTCCTGCAGCTCCGAATAGGCCGCCATCTGGCGATCCTTGTAGCCGCGGGCCAGCTCGAACATGCCGTAGTTCAACTGGTGGAAGCCGGCCAGCGTGATGAACTGGAACTTGTAGCCCATCGCGCCCAGCTCGCGCTGGAACTTGGCGATCGTGGCGTCGTCGAGGTTCTTCTTCCAGTTGAACGACGGCGAGCAGTTGGAGGCGAGCTTCTTGCCCGGATGCGCCTTGTGGACGGCCTCGGCGAACTTCCTGGCCTGCTCGAGGTCCGGCTTGCCGGTCTCCATCCAGATCAGGTCGCAATGCGGCGCATAGGCGATGGCGCGGGCGATGCACGGCTCGATGCCGTTCTTGACCTGGTAGAAGCCCTCGACCGTGCGGCCGGCGTCGTAGTCGACGAAGGGCTGGTCGCGCTCGTCGATGTCCGAGGTCAGCAGCTTGGCCGCCTCGGCGTCGGTGCGCGCCACGATCAGGGTGGGCACGCCCATCACGTCGGCGGCGAGGCGCGCGGCGTTCAGGTTGCGGATATGCGCCTGGGTCGGGATCAGCACCTTGCCGCCGAGATGGCCGCACTTCTTCTCCGAGGCGAGCTGGTCCTCGAAGTGGACGCCGGCGGCACCGGCCTCGATGAACGCCTTCATGATCTCGAACGCATTGAGCGGGCCGCCGAAGCCGGCTTCCGCGTCGGCGACGATCGGGGCGAACCAGGTGTCGACCGAAAGGCCCTTGCCCTCGGAAACCTCGATCTGGTCGGCGCGCTGCAGCGTGCGGTTGATACGCTTGGCCAGCTCCGGCGCGGCGTTGGCCGGATAGAGCGACTGGTCGGGATACATGGCTGAGGCGGTGTTGGCATCGGCCGCGACCTGCCAGCCGGAGAGGTAGATCGCCTTCAGGCCGGCGCGCACCATCTGCATCGCCTGGTTGCCGCTGAGCGCGCCGAGCGCGTTGACGAAGGGCTCCTCGTCGATCAACTTCCAAAGGCGGTTGGCGCCGTTCTCGGCCAGCGTGTGCCGGATCTGCACCGAGCCGCGCAGGCGCTTGACGTCCTCCGGCGAATAGGGGCGCTGGATGCCTTCGTAGCGGCCCTCCGGGGCGGACGGGACGAGGT
>JAEZXF010000399.1 GCA_023419995.1 Pseudomonadota bacterium
GATCAAGGAAGTGCGCGCGATCACTGGCCTGGGCCTCAAGGAAGCCAAGGACCTGGTCGAGGGCGCTCCGAAGCCGGTCAAGGAAGGCGTGTCGAAGGACGAAGCCGAGAAGATCAAGGCCCAGCTCGAAGCAGCCGGCGCCAAGGTCGACCTGAAGTAAGACCTGCGGGTTTCGGCGGGCAGGGCGCATGCTCCTGCCCGCCGGTCCCCTGCGGGACGCGTTGGACTGGAAACCTCTTTCCTGTGGGCCGGCAGCGGCTTTCAGGAAACGGGTTTCTAACCGTTTCAGACGGACCGCGAGACGCGGTCGGCAGATCCGGCGGCAGCCGGCACGAAGCCAGGAAGGCAGCAAGGAGCGACGATGGCCCAGACCCACACGTTCAATGGTCGCAGGCGCGTACGCAAGTTCTTCGGAAAGATTCCGGAAGTTGCGGAGATGCCCAACCTGATCGAGGTTCAGAAGGCGTCCTACGATCAGTTCCTCATGGTCGACGAGCCGAAGGGCGGTCGACCCGACGAGGGGTTGCAGGCGGTCTTCAAGTCGGTGTTCCCGATTTCCGATTTCTCCGGGGCCTCGATGCTCGAGTTCGTCAAGTACGAGTTCGAGGCGCCGAAGTTCGACGTGGACGAGTGCCGCCAGCGCGATCTCACCTATGCCGCTCCGCTGAAGGTGACGCTGCGGCTGATCGTGTTCGATGTCGACGAGGACACCGGCGCCAAGTCGATCAAGGACATCAAGGAGCAGGACGTCTACATGGGCGACATGCCGCTCATGACGATGAACGGCACCTTCATCATCAACGGCACCGAGCGCGTGATCGTCTAGCAGATGCACCGCTCGCCGGGCGTCTTCTTCGACCACGACAAGGGCAAGTCGCACTCGTCGGGCAAGCTCCTGTTCGCCGCGCGCGTCATCCCCTATCGCGGCTCGTGGCTGGACATCGAGTTCGATTCGAAGGACGTCGTCCACGCCCGCATCGACCGCCGCCGCAAGATCCCCGTCACCAGCCTGCTGATGGCGCTGGGCATGGACGGCGAGGAGATCCTGTCGACGTTCTACAACATGATCACCTATGAGCGCGCCGGCGACCACTGGCGCATTCCCTATTCGGCCGACCGTTTCCGCGGCCTCAAGGCCGTCAACGACATCGTCGACGCCGACACCGGCGAAGTCGTCGTCGAGGCCGGCCGCAAGATCACCGCGCGCCAGGCCAAGCAGCTTGCCGAGAAGGGCCTGAAGGCGATCCGCGCCACCGAGGACGACCTGTTCGGCTCGTACCTCGCCGAGGACATCGTCAACTACGCCACCGGCGAGATCTTCCTCGAGGCCGGCGACGAGATCGACGAGAAGACGCTGAAGGTGCTGCTCGAGGCCGGTCAGGAAGAGATCAAGATCCTCGACATCGACCACGTCAACGTCGGCGGCTACATCCGCAACACGCTCGCCGTGGACAAGAACGAGAGCCGTCAGGACGCTCTCTTCGACATCTACCGCGTCATGCGCCCGGGCGAGCCGCCCACGATGGACACGGCGGAAGCCATGTTCAACTCGCTGTTCTTCGACGCCGAGCGCTACGACCTGTCGGCCGTTGGCCGCGTCAAGATGAACATGCGCCTCGAGCTCGACTGCCCGGATACCGTGCGCATCCTGCGCAAGGAGGACATCCTGGCCGTCGTCAAGACGCTGGTCGAGCTGCGCGACGGCAAGGGCGAGATCGACGACATCGACAATCTCGGCAACCGCCGCGTCCGTTCCGTCGGCGAGCTGATGGAGAACCAGTACCGCGTCGGCCTGCTGCGCATGGAGCGCGCGATCAAGGAGCGCATGTCCTCGATCGAGATCGACACGGTCATGCCGCAGGACCTCATCAACGCCAAGCCGGCCGCGGCCGCGGTGCGCGAGTTCTTCGGCTCGTCGCAGCTGTCGCAGTTCATGGACCAGACCAACCCGCTCTCCGAGATCACCCACAAGCGCCGCCTGTCGGCGCTCGGGCCGGGCGGCCTGACCCGCGAGCGCGCCGGCTTCGAGGTGCGCGACGTCCACGTCACGCATTACGGCCGCATCTGCCCGATCGAGACGCCGGAAGGCCCGAACATCGGCCTTATCAACAGCCTGGCGACGTTCGCTCGCGTGAACAAGTACGGCTTCATCGAGAGCCCGTACCGCAAGGTCGTGGACGGGCGCATCTCCAGCGAGGTCGTCTACCTGTCGGCGATGGAGGAGGCCAAGCACTACGTCGCGCAGGCCAACGCCGACCTCGACGCCGAGGGCAGCTTCACCGACGAGTTCGTCATCTGCCGCCACGCGGGCGAGGTCATGATGACCCCGCGCGAGAACGTCGACCTGATGGACGTGTCGCCGAAGCAGATGGTGTCCGTCGCCGCGGCGCTGATCCCGTTCCTCGAGAACGACGACGCCAACCGCGCGCTGATGGGCTCGAACATGCAGCGTCAGGCCGTGCCGCTGGTGCGCGCCGAGGCGCCGTTCGTCGGCACCGGCATGGAAGGCGTGGTCGCGCGC
>JAEZXF010000410.1 GCA_023419995.1 Pseudomonadota bacterium
GGCTAAGGCCGCGAACCAGCCGCGCCTGAAGAAGGTCTATGAGGACAAGATCCGTAAGGCCCTCCAGGAGCAGTTCAACTACGAGAACGAGATGCAGATTCCGCGTCTCGACAAGATCGTCATCAACATGGGCGTGGGCGAGGCGACCGCCGACTCCAAGAAACCCACCGTTGCTGCCGAGGACCTCGCCCAGATCGCCGGCCAGAAGGCCGTCGTGACCCGCGCGCGCAACTCCATCGCCGGCTTCAAGGTTCGCGAGAACATGCCGATCGGCGCCAAGGTGACGCTGCGCAAGGACCGGATGTACGATTTCATCGACCGTCTGGTGACGATCGCGCTGCCGCGCGTCCGCGACTTCCGCGGGCTCAACGCCAAGAGCTTCGATGGCCGTGGCAACTTCGCCATGGGCATCAAGGAGCACATCGTGTTCCCCGAGATCAACTACGACAAGGTCGACCAGATCTGGGGAATGGACATCATCGTTTGTACGACTGCCAAGACGGACGACGAAGCCCGGGCGCTGCTCAAGGCCTTCAACTTCCCCTTCCGGCAGTAACGGCAGCGAACAAAGGAACCTGAAATGGCAAAGACCAGCTCAGTCGAGAAGAACAACCGGCGCCGCAAGCTCGTGGACCAGTATGCCGCCAAGCGCGCCGCGCTCAAGCCGATCATCATGGACCAGTCGCGGCCGATCGAGGAGCGTTTCCGCGCCCAGCTCAAGCTGGCCGCGTTGCCGCGCAACTCGGCCAAGGTGCGCATCCGCAACCGTTGCGAGGTCACCGGCCGTCCGCGCGCCTTCTACCGCAAGCTCAAGATGAGCCGCGTCGCGCTGCGCGAACTGGGCAACAACGGCCTGGTTCCGGGTCTCGTCAAGTCGAGCTGGTAAGGAGGGATAGAACATGTCCGTGAGTGATCCCCTCGGCGATCTGCTGACCCGCATCCGCAACGCCTACGGCCGCAAGAAGACCAAGGTTTCGTCGCCGGCCTCGAGCCTGCGCGGCCGCGTCCTCGACGTGCTCAAGGCCGAAGGCTACATCCGCGACTACGCCAAGGTCGACTACGACAACGGCAAGTCGGAGTTCGAGATCGAGCTGAAGTACTACGAAGGCTCCCCGGTGATCCGCGAGATCTCGCGCGTCTCCAAGCCGGGCCGCCGCGTCTACGTCTCGGTCAAGTCCATCCCGTCGGTGGCCAACGGCCTCGGCATTTCGATCCTGTCGACCCCGAAGGGCGTGATGGCTGACCATCAGGCCCGCGAGCAGAACGTCGGCGGCGAAGTGCTCTGCCAGGTCGTCTGACCGGGCCGGGCGAAGAGAGAAGGACGAGGACGGCAAGATGTCTCGTATTGGTAAGAAACCCGTCGCGGTTCCGCAGGGCGTGACCGCCTCGGTCAACGGCCAGACCGTGACCGCCAAGGGCCCGAAGGGCGAACTCAACTTCGTCGTCAACGACGAGGTCCTGGTGAAGCTGGAGGACGGCGAGATCGCCGTCACCCCGCGCGACGAGTCGAAGGACGCCCGCTCCAAGTGGGGCATGTCGCGCACGCAGATCTCGAACATCCTTACGGGTGTGAAGGACGGCTTCGAGCGTCGCCTCGAGATCACCGGCGTCGGCTATCGCGCGGCCATGCAGGGCAAGAACCTGCAGCTTGCGCTTGGCTTCAGCCACGACGTGGTCTATGAGGCCCCCGAAGGCGTGACCATCAGCGTGCCGAAGCCGACGGAGATCGTCGTCAACGGCATCGACAAGCAGGTGGTCGGCCAGGTTGCGGCGGAAATTCGCAAGTATCGCGGCCCCGAGCCCTACAAGGGCAAGGGCGTGCGCTATGCCGGCGAGCGGATCGTCCGCAAGGAAGGCAAGAAGAAGTAAGGTGCAGCGCCACGGGGCGCGGTCGCGGGAAGGGGAAAAAGCCACCTTACCGCACATGGCCGTCCCCGTTTTACAAGGCAGGGAATACTGGCCATGGCCACCAAGGAAGCTATCCAGAAGCGCGCGGCGCGCGTCCGCCGCCAGATCAAGAAGGTCGCCGGCGACCGTCCGCGTCTGTCCGTGCATCGCTCGTCGAAGCACATCTACGCCCAGATCATCGACGACGCGCGCGGCCACACCCTCGCCGCGGCCTCGACGCTCGAGAAGGACCTGAAGGGCTCGCTCAAGACCGGTGCCGACCAGGCCGCCGCGGCTGCCGTCGGCAAGCACGTCGCCGAGCGCGCCGCCAAGGCCGGCGTCAAGGAAGTGGTGTTCGACCGCGGGCCGTACATCTATCACGGCCGCGTCAAGGCGCTGGCCGACGCCGCGCGCGAAGCGGGCCTGAGCTTCTAAGCGAAGCCGTTTTCCGGGGCAGGGCGCATCGCGGCCTGCTCCGTTTCGCCGTCGGGCGCATGCCCGGCATTTCGAAGTCCGTGCTACCGGAAAAGAACAAGGACCAGGATATGGCACAGGAACGTAGGGACGGCGGCCGCGATCGCGAGCGCAGCCGGGACCGTGAAGAGCGCGACAGCGAGTTCGTCGACAAGCTCGTCCACATCAATCGCGTCGCCAAGGTGGTGAAGGGCGGCCGTCGCTTCGGCTTCGCCGCGCTCGTCGTCGTCGGCGACCAGAAGGGCCGCGTCGGCTTCGGCCACGGCAAGGCGCGCGAAGTGCCGGAGGCGATCCGCAAGGCGACCGAGAGCGCCAAGCGCGACCTGATCTTCGTGCCGCTGCGCGGCGGCCGCACGCTGCACCACGACGTCGAGGGCCGTCACGGCGCCGGCAAGGTGCTGCTGCGCACGGCCAAGCCCGGCACCGGCATCATCGCGGGCGGCCCGATGCGCGCCGTCTTCGAGACACTCGGCGTCCATGACGTCGTCGCCAAGTCGATGGGCTCGTCCAACCCGTACAACATGGTTCGCGCCACGTTCGACGCCCTGAAGAGCCAGATGCATCCGAAGGACGTCGCCGCTGCGCGCGGCATCAAGTATTCGACGCTTCAGGCACGCCGCGGCGCCGCCGTCGCGACCGACGAGTAAGGAGCCGGGATCATGGCCAAGAAAGCGAGCAAGACGCTCGTCGTCGAGCAGATCGGCAGCCCCATCCGTCGTCCCGCCGAGCAGCGCGCGACGCTGGTCGGCCTCGGACTGAACAAGATGCATCGGCGCGCCACGCTGGAGGATACCCCGGCCGTGCGCGGGATGATCGCCAAGGTGCAGCACCTCGTCCGCGTCGTGGACGAGGCGTGAGCAAGGCAGGAGCCACATCATGAAACTCAACGAACTGCGTGATCGCGACGGCGCGACCAAGGCGCGCAAGCGCGTCGGCCGTGGCATCGGTTCCGGCTCCGGCAAGACCGGCGGCCGCGGCGTCAAGGGCCAGAAGTCCCGCTCTGGCGTCGCCATCAACGGCTTCGAGGGCGGCCAGATGCCGCTCTACCGCCGCCTGCCCAAGCGCGGCTTCAAGAACATCTTCGCCAAGGACCTCAACGAGGTCACGCTGGGCCGTGTCCAGGCGGCGATCGATGCCAAGAAGCTCGACGCCGGCGCGACCGTGACGGTCGAGGCGCTGGTCAAGGCCGGCGTGCTGCGCCGCGCCAAGGACGGCGTCCGCCTGATCCGCGGCGGCGGCGACTTCAAGGCGAAGGTCGCGTTCGACGTTGCCGGCGCCTCCGCTCCGGCGGTTGCCGAGGTCGAGAAGGCCGGCGGGTCGGTGAAGCTGCCGGAAAAGGCAGCCGCCGAGTAACGGACTTTTCTGAAGGGCGGCGGCCTGTCCATGTTTCGGTTCGGTTGAGGTCTTCTCCGTCGGACGAAAACATGCGCAGGCCGCCGCTTGCATCTTGGCCGGCCGAAGCCTATCTCGTGGCTTCGTCGGCGCCCGGGTCCAGGCGGCGATCCACGCAAGGCGACCTCCTCGCCGCGCCGTGACGAAGCGGAGAATTCCATATGGCATCGGCAGCCGAACAGCTTGCTTCCAATCTCAATTTTTCGGCTTTCGCCAAGGCCGAGGATCTGAAGAAGCGCATCTGGTTCACGCTCGGCGCGCTGCTGGTCTATCGCCTCGGCACCTACATCCCGATGCCCGGCATCAACCCCGAGGCATTCGCGCAGGCGTTCCAGCAGCAGGCCGGCGGCGTGCTCGGCATGTTCAACATGTTCGCCGGCGGCGCGGTCGAGCGCATGGCGATCTTCGCGCTCGGCATCATGCCCTACATCTCCGCCTCGATCATCATGCAGCTGATGACGTCGGTGATCCCGACGCTCGAGGCGCTGAAGAAGGAAGGCGAGCAGGGCCGCAAGATCATCAACCAGTACACGCGCTACGGCACGGTGCTGCTCGCCGTCGTGCAGGCCTACGGCATCGCCGTCGGCCTGGAGAGCGGCGCCAACATCGTCACCGATCCGGGCTGGTTCTTCCGCGCCACCGCGGTCATCACCCTCGTCGGCGGCACGATGTTCCTGATGTGGCTGGGCGAGCAGATCACCGCGCGCGGCATCGGCAACGGCATCTCACTCATCATCTTCGCCGGCATCGTGGCAGGGCTGCCCTCCGCGCTCGGCGGCACGCTCGAGCTCGGCCGCACCGGCGCTCTTTCGACCGGGATCATTCTCGCGATCATCGTGCTCGCCGTTGTCCTGGTCGCCGGCATCGTCTTCTTCGAGCGCGCGCCGCGCCGCCTGCTGATCCAGTACCCGAAGCGCCAGGTCGGCAACCGCATGTTCCAGGGCGACACCTCGCACCTGCCGCTCAAGCTCAACACGTCCGGCGTCATCCCGCCGATCTTCGCCTCGTCGCTGCTCCTGCTGCCGGCGACGCTGGCCGGCTTCTCCGACACGA
>JAEZXF010000274.1 GCA_023419995.1 Pseudomonadota bacterium
TCCTCGAGGAGCGCGGAATAGGCGGCCTGGGCCGCCTCGCGGAGCCCGAGCCGGATGCCGTTCTCGACCACGATGCGGATCACGCCCAGCGCGGCGCGGCGCAGTGCGTAAGGGTCCTTGGAGCCGGTCGGCTTCTCGTCGATGGCCCAGAAGCCGACGAGCGTGTCGAGCTTGTCGGCGAGCGCCACGGCGATCGAGACCGGGTCGGCCGGCACCGAGTCGGACGGCCCCTGCGGGCGGTAGTGCTCCTCGATCGCGGCGGCGACGGAACCGTCCTCGCCTTGCAGCAGCGCGTATTTGCGGCCCATCGCGCCCTGAAGCTCGGGGAACTCGCCCACCACCTCGGTCTGCAGGTCGGCCTTGGCCAGCACGGCAGCGCGCTCGGCCAACGCCGGCACGGCGCCGACCAGCGGCGCAAGCCCGGACGCCAGCCGGCGGATGCGCTCGACGCGCTCACCCTGCGTGCCGAGCTTCGCATGGAAGGTGACGCCCAGCCTGTCGAGCCGTGCCATGCGCTGGTCGAGCGGCTTCGAAAGGTCGAGCGCAAATTTTTCCGCCGCCGCGGTCAGCGAGGCGAGGTCCGGCAGATCGGCCTGGTCCGTCTTCCAGAAATGCACGGCGTCGGACAGGCGCGCGCGCACCACCTTGCCGTTGCCGCGCGCGATCTCGGCGCCGCCGTCGGTCGCCTCGATGTTCGAGACCAGCACGAAGCGGTTGGACAGCGCCTCGGCCTCGCCGCGCGGGCGGGTGACGAAGCACTTCTGGTTGGCGCGGATGGTCAGGCGGATGACCTCGGGCGGGATGTCGAGGAAGGCTTCCTCGAACTCGCCCAACAGCACGACGGGCCATTCGACCAGCCCGGAGACTTCCTCCAGCAGCCCCTCGTCCTCGACCAGGTCGAGGCCGGCGGCGAAGGCGAGGTTGCGGGCGTCGTCGAGGATGATGCGCTTGCGCCGCTCGGCGTCGAGCACCACCTTGGCCGCCTCCAGCTTGGCCACGTAGTCGTCGAAGCGGCGCACGGTGATGGCCTGCGGCGCGTGGAAGCGGTGGCCCCAGGTGACGTTGCCGGCGCGGATGCCGTCGACCTCGAAATCGACCACTACGGGCTCGGACGATTCCGGCCCGAAGGTGCAGACGATGGATTGCAGCGGACGCACCCAGCGCAGCGCGCCGGGCCGGCCCGACGCCGCGCCCCAGCGCATCGACTTCGGCCACGGGAAGCCGCGGATCACCGACGGGATCAGCTCGGCGATGATCTCCTCGGCGGCGCGGCCGGCCTTGACGATGTGCGCGACGTAGAAGTCGCCCTTCTTCGGGTCGGAATGGACGTGGGCCTCGGCGACCGAGGCAAGGCCCGCCTTGCGCAGGAAACCCTGCACGGCCTGCTCGGGCGCTGCGGTCGAGGGCCCCTTGATCTCCTCGCGCACATCCTTCGAGCGCGCGGTGACGCCGCGGATGTCGAGGACGAGCCGGCGCGGCGTCCAGTGTTCGGTCGCAGCCTCGTAGGTCAGCCCTGCCTCGACCAGGCCGTCGGCGACCATCTTCTTCAGGTCGCCGGCCGCCTTGCGCTGCATGCGCGCGGGGATTTCGTCGGAGCGAAGCTCAAGCAGAAGGTCAGGCATCGATGGGCTCCGCCCGCATGCTGTTTCTCAGGGTGCGCGTCCTCGCGCCGGAGGCGCTGCGGGTGCGCGGCGAGGCGGGGATTTCCCCGGAGCGAAGCTCAAGCGGAAGGTCAGGCATCAGCGCACCAGTTCAGCGGTCGTGCAGACGATGGCGAAACGGTCGGCGAGCGCGGCAAGCTCGCTCTCGTGCAGCGCCGCCGCCAGGACGATGCCGTTGCCGCCGGGCGCGGGCAGGTCGCGCGTCGCGGTCGCGTCGGAGAGGACGACCGCGCCGAAGCCCTGCTCGCTGGCGGCGCGGGTGGTGGAGGAGACGCACATATGCGTCATGAAGCCGACGATCACGAGGCGCTTGCGGCCGGTGGCGTCGAGCGCCTCCCTGAGGGAGGTGCCGGCGAACGAGTTGGGCAGGCCCTTCTGGATCACCGTCTCGCCCGGCAGCGCCGCCGCCTGCGGCGCGAGCTCGTAGCCGGCCGTGTCGGGGCCGAACAGCCCGCCGGGCTGCCCCTTGTGCTGGACATGGACGACCGGCGCGCCGGCCGCGCGCGCGGCGGCCAGCACCGTGGCGATGTTGTCGAGCGCCGGCCCGCCCCCGGCGAGCGGCAGGCGGCCGTCGACATATTCGCGCTGAGCGTCGACGACGACCACGGCGGCGTCGGCGAGCTTCGGCGGAGTCAGGTCCGCGCCGGCGAGCTGAAGCAGGGTCTTCGCCATTCCTGTATGGGCCATCATGCCGCCTCCGGGCGCCAGCCGAGGCCGCCGGCCTCGGTCTCGAGGAACGCCTCGCCGCAGGCCTTGGCGAGGTTGCGCACGCGCAGGATGTAGCTCTGCCGCTCGGTGACGGAGATCACGCCGCGCGCGTCGAGCAGGTTGAAGGCGTGGCTCGCCTTGATGCACTGGTCGTAGGCGGGCAGCACCATGCGGTGCGGCTGGCCCTCGGGCCGCTGCGCGCCGGCGTCGAGCAACGCGCGGCATTCCTTCTCGGCGTCCTCGAAGTGGCGGAACAGGAGCGCGGTGTCGGCGAACTCGAAATTGTGCCGCGAATATTCCTGCTCGGCCTGCAGGAAGACCTCGCCATAGGTGACCTTCTCGGCGCCGTCGCGGCCGTTGAAGATGAGGTCGTAGACGTTGTCGACACCCTGCACGTACATCGCCAGCCGCTCGAGGCCGTAGGTCAGCTCGCCGGCGACCGGCGCGCATTCGATGCCGCAGACCTGCTGGAAATAGGTGAACTGCGACACCTCCATGCCGTCGCACCAGCATTCCCAGCCGAGGCCCCAGGCGCCGAGCGTCGGGCTTTCCCAGTCGTCCTCGACGAAGCGGATGTCGTGCAGCTTGGTGTCGATGCCGATGGCGTCGAGCGAGCCGAGGTAGAGCTCCTGAAGGTCGGGCGGGTTCGGCTTCAGGATCACCTGGTACTGGTAGTAGTGCTGGAGCCGGTTGGGGTTCTCGCCGTAGCGGCCGTCCTTGGGGCGGCGCGAGGGCTGGACATAGGCCGCGTTCCACGGCCGGGGCCCGAGCGCGCGCAGCGTCGTGGCGGGGTGGAAGGTGCCCGCGCCCACTTCCATGTCGTAGGGCTGGAGGACGACGCAGCCGCGCTCCGCCCAGTAGGCGTGCAGCGTCAGGATCAGGCCCTGGAACGAGCGGGTCGGATGCATGTGGGCAGGCAGGCTGGCGTTCACGGCGTGGCTCGCGGCGGCATGGACGGGAGAGGCCCCGTCCTAGAACCGCGACCGGCAGGCGTCAAGGCAAGAGGCGCACGCGGGGCCTTTGTCGCTTTCGGGATGACGAAACGTCAGGGAACCAGGTTTTCCGTGTGGTCGCCTTTGAAGCGGACTCCCTTGAACTTGCGCTTTATATCGCTGCTCCTGCAGTCATAGGGATCGTCCACATAGCGATCGACTTTGTCGCTACCCAAGCAACGCGTCGTGTGAAGGGGCTCACCCTGGCCATCCCACCGGCCGCGCTTGCTTTCCGCATAGTAGTAGAAGAGCGCAGACGGGTCGCCCGGGTCCCGGCGGATGTTGAACTCCGCGCATTTGTTGGGCTCGATCTGGTACCATGCGCGCAACCGCAACCGGTCGTCAGGCCGATGGCGATAGATTACGGCAGCATAGATCACCGGATCACCCGTCCTGTTGCAGAGCTTGAAGACGTAGTTCTTGAGGCCGTCGCCGGAAGCGGGAGGGGAAGCGGGCGGCGAAGCCGCCGGCGGGCGATAGGGCGGAGAGTATGTCGGCGGCGGCGGTGTCCCGGCCACCGAGGGTGGCGACGAGGTATCCGGTGGCGCTTCGGACACCGAGGGGGGAATGCCGCCACCGGCACACGTGCGGATGGCGCACTCCGCGGCGAAATACACTTCGCCCGAACCCAGCGTCGCACCTTCGGGACGGTAGCTGGAGTTCACGACCGGATCGTTCACGCTTTCATCGTACCCGGCCGAAACATAGCCACGCAGCCTGGCGCGCGACTCGAGGGTGCGCTTCTTCGCGTCAAGTATCGACGCAGCGGAGCAGCTTGCGGTGATGCCATTCAGCCAGGAGCTTACCGGCGGGTGTTTGTCATCGATGCCGTTGTAGATCGAGCAGGCATTACCGCCCGAGTATGGTTCATATGGGGCGTGACAGGTGCCGCCTGAGGCAGAACCGCCGAGCTGATCACAGAAATAGGGGCTTATCCCGTCTACCGGCACGACTTGCGCCGTCGCTGCACTCACCATCAGCAGCAATGTCGCGAGCAACCACCCCGTCAATCCAGTGAACACATGGAAAATAGCCTTGTCCATGCCATCCCCTCCCGCAGGAGAACAATGACGCAAGCAGAGGTTACTCGCAAGATTTCTCTCTACAGATACCAGATCCTAAAAGAGAGGGAGTATTGTAGAACCGGGCGGGATCGGCCGCGAGCTGGAGGGGTCTTTCCTGGCGCAAGATCGATCAAGCAGAGGCTGACCGACATCTCTGCCGAGCGTCGGAATATCGCGGCGCTGTGGCCGACTGCCTGATCTGGGCAAATTCAAACCGGGACACTACCGGCGCACGCCGCGAGACGAGGCCGGCGGGGCGTCAGTTGCGCCCCTGCGGCAGGTTCAGCTCCTGGCCCGGCAGGATGTAGCTGGGGTTGGCGCGCAGGGCCGGGTTGGCCTCGAGGAGGTCGGTGTAGCGGTTGCCGTCGCCGAGGATCTCGGCGGCGATCGACCACAGCGACTGGCCGCGCCGCACCACATGCGTCGACAGCGGCGCGGAGGCGGTCTCGACCGCCGGCTCGTCGGGAACCGCCCGCTCGTCGAGCGCCTTGGGCAGTGGCACCACCACCGACGAGGCGGCGACGGCCTGCTCCTCCTCCTGCGCCGCGGCGTCCGACGGCGGCGGCAGGCCGTCGGCCATCTTCTTCTCCACCTCGGCCTTCAGGTCGGGCTCGGGGTCGAGGGCGAGCGCATGGTTCCACTGGAAGCCGGCCTCGAGCTTGCGGCCGACGCGCCAGTAGGCGTCGCCGAGATGGTCGTTCAGGATCGGGTCGGCCGGCATCAGGCCCACGGCCCGCTCCAGCTCGCGCACGGCGTCGTCGTAGCGGCCGAGCCGGTAGAACGCCCAGCCGAGGGAATCGACGATGTAGCCGTCGGAAGGCCGCAGGTCGACGGCGCGCTGGATCAGCTCCAGGCCCTCGTCGAGGTTCATGTTCTTGTCGACCCAGGAATAGCCGAGATAGTTCAGCACCTGCGGCTGGTCGGGATAGAGCTCCAGCGCCTTCCGGAAGTTCGGCTCCGCCTTCTCCCATTCCTTCAGCCGCTCATAGGCGATGCCGCGCTGGTAGAAGACGTTCCAGTCGGCGCGCGCCGGCTCGGCGATGCGGGCGACGGCGCGGTCGTAGAGGTCGGCGGCGGCGCGGTAGTTCTCCTGCGAGGCATAGACGCCGCCGAGCGACAGGTAGGCGCGCATGTCGCTCTCGTCGCGGGCGAGCGCGGCCTTCAGGTGGGTGACCGCCTCGTCCTGGCGCTTGCGGGCGGCGAGGGTGCGGCCGAGCTGCAGCTCGGCGACGCGCTTGAGGGTCGAGTTGTCCGGGATCCGCTCGTAGAAGGAGATCGCCGTCGCGGCATCGCCCAGCTGCTCGCCGATGCCGGCGAGCTGAATCAGGATCGCGTCGCTCTGCGGCAGGAGCGCGAGCGCGTAGTGCAGGTAGAGCCGCACGAAGGATTCGCCGCCGCTGCGGTTCAGCGCCGTGGCGAGGTTGAGCAGCGCCTCGGCCGCGCCCGCCCGCGCATCCGGCACCAGCGGCGCGACGGCCCGGCCGTCCTGCAGCCGCACGCGCAGCGCCTGGATCGTCAGGCGGCCGGACGCGAAGGAATCGGCCTTGTCGAGCACGGCCAGCGCCGCGTCACGGTCGCCCCCGCGGGCCAGGAAGCCGGCATAGGATTCGAGCGCCCGCAGGTAGGTCTCCGGCGCCGCGCCGGCCGCGGCGAGATTGTTGGCGGCCGCCTCGTAGGCCTCGCGGGCGGCGGTCGCCTCGCCCGCCCGCTCGGCGATCAGCGCGCGGTGATAGGTGACGAAGAGGTCATACCACTCGGGGCCGGAAAGGCCGTCGAGGAAGGTGAGCGCATCCGCGCCCCGGCCGTCGCCCAGCTTGGCCCACGCGGCCATCAGGCCGGTGATGAGGCGGTCGAGGTCGGATTCCAGCGACAGCTTGAACCAGTAGTCGGCATCGGCGTAGCGGCCCTGCCGTATCGCGTCGGTGCCGAGGGCGAGCCGCGAGAAACGCTCGACCTCCGGCGTCTCCTTCAGCTTCTCGGCGAAGGGCAGCGCCTCATCGAACTGGCCCTGCGAGATCAGCCCCAGAAGCAGGCTCTGCTGGACTGTGAGGTTGTCCGGGTCGAAGGCGAGCGCGCGGCGGTAGTAGGCGATGGCCGCGTCGAGGTCGTTGTCGCTCTCGGCGATGCGGGCCGCGAGATAGGCACCCGACAGCGTGTTGACGGTGACGGGTTGTTCCTGACCGGCGGGCACGGTCGCGCCCGCCCCGGATGCGGTGAGGGCGAGAAGGCTCGCCGCCACGATCCACCGTCTCATTCCAAGCCGCATCGCTTCCCTTCCTGTCGGTCCGGCCCTTCCGTTCGGCCGGCAGCGCCGCAAGGCGTGACTCGCGGCTACTTGAAGGCGCAAAGCATGGCCTTTTTGCGGACGCGGTTCAATCCGCCGCCGGAAAGCCGGCGCGAGAGAGCCCGTCCGTCAGCTCACCCGGCTGATGCAGAAATCGATGACGTCGAGGAGCGCGTCCTTCTGCGGGGTCCTGGCCAGCGGGGCGAGCGCGTCGCGGGCGATGCCGCCGAAATGGCGGGCGCGGCCGATCGAGTCGCCGATGGCGCCGTGCTTCGTCATCAGGCCGCGGGCGCGCTCCAGCGCGGCGTCGTCGGTGTCCGATCCCTCGATCGCGGCCTTCCAGAACTCGCGCTCCTCGGGCGAGCCGCGGCGATAGGCGAGGATGACCGGCAGCGTCACCTTGCCCTCGCGGAAGTCGTCGCCGACATTCTTGCCGAGGTTGCGCGAATCGCCGCCATAGTCGAGCGCGTCGTCGATGAGCTGGAAGGCGAGCCCGAGATTGATGCCGTAGGAGCGCAGCGCGGCGCGGTCGGCCTTCGACGCCTCGGCGATGATCGGCCCGACCTCGGCCGCGGAGGAGAACAGCGCGGCGGTCTTGGCCTTGATGACGGCGAGATAGTCGTCCTCCGTCGTCTCCAGGTTCTTGGCGACGCCGAGCTGCATCACCTCGCCCTCGGCGATGACGGAAGCGGCCGAGGACAGGACGTCCAGCGCGTCGAGCGAGCCGACGTCGACCATCATGCGGAAGGCCTGGCCGAGCAGGAAGTCGCCGACGAGCACGCTCGCCTGGTTGCCCCAGATCATCCGTGCGGTGCGCTTGCCGCGGCGCAGGTCGCTTTCGTCGACCACGTCGTCGTGCAGCAGCGTCGCCGTGTGCATGAACTCGACGCTGGTGGCCAGCTTGACGTGGCCGTCGCCGCGATAGCCGAACATCTGCGCCGCCGCCAGCGTCAGCATCGGGCGCAGGCGCTTGCCGCCCGAGGAGATCAGGTGGTTGGCCACCTCGGGGATCATCTGCACGTCGGAGCCGGCCTTGGACAGGATCAGTTCGTTGACGCGGCCCATGTCGGCGCGTGTCAGTGCGATCAGCGCCTCGATAGACGCGTTCGCGCGCTTCCCATCCTCGATATCGACCACCACGCCCACCAGAAAACTCCTTTGCCGATCCCGCCGGCCTTGCCACGGGCGGACTCTAGGCAGACACGCCCAAGGCGGCAAGGGGCGAATTGGCGCAAACGCCGCGCGTTCCGGCGCCACACCGTCTATTCGGGATTTACATTCGACCCGCAACCTGAAACCTTTTTTTGCATGATCGAGCTCCTGCGCACCAACGATGCCGTGCTGATTTCCTTCGTCGAAGCGCTGCTGCGCGACGCGGGACTGAACTACTTCGTCGCCGACGGAAACATGAGCGTGGTCGAAGGCTCGCTCGGCATCCTGCCGCGCCGCGTCATGATCGCCAAGGAGGACGGCGACGAGGCGCGCCGGCTTCTCGCCGATGCGGGCATCGCCGGCGAGATGAAGGACGAATGAGCGCCGTGCGCGCCGCCGACGACGCGCCCACGATCGATGCCTTCCATCGCGGCGGCTTCGTGCTGGTGCAGCCGAGGCGCGGCCATCGCGCGGGCCTCGATGCGATGCTGCTGGCGGCCGCGGTCCCCTCCTCGTTCTCGGGCAGGCTCGCCGATCTCGGCGCGGGCTGTGGCGCCGCCGGCCTCGCCGCCGCCGCGCGCCTGCCGGCCGCGCACGCCGTCCTCGTCGAGCGCGAGCCGGAGATGGTCGCCCATTCCCGCCTCACCCTCGACCACCC
>JAEZXF010000436.1 GCA_023419995.1 Pseudomonadota bacterium
CTATATAGGCGCGCCGGGCGAAAATACATCGCCCGCGCGCCGGGTCAGGCCGCTTTCTCCCGCGCGGCCCTTCGTTCCATGATGCCGGCGAGCGCGGCGCGAAACGCCTCGAGCTCGGACTCGCCCGTCTCCCGGCCGATCGACACGCGCAGCGCGCCCTGGTCGCCCCCAATGGCGCCCATCGCCTTCAGCACGTGGCTGGCGCCGACCTTGCCCGACGAGCAGGCCGATCCCGCCGACAGCGACACCCCGGCAAGGTCGAAGGCGATCTGCGCCGTCTCGGCCTTCACGCCCGGCACGGCGAAGAACAGCGTGTTGGCGAGCCGTTCGGCCGCGCGCCCGAAGACGACGGCATCGGGCGCAAGTTCCAGCACCGCCGCCTCGAAACGGTCGCGCAGGGCGCGCACCTCGTCCATGCCGCCGAGCCCGCCGAGCGCGAGCCGCGCCGCCGCGCCGAAGCCGGCGGTGGGGGCGCCGTTCTCGGTGCCGGCGCGATGGCCCTTCTCCTGCCCGCCGCCGCGCACCAGCGGGACCGGCATCATCAGGTCGGAAACGCCGACGATGGCGCCCGCGCCTTTCGGCCCGCCGATCTTGTGCGACGACAGGATCAGGAAATCGCCGTAGCCGCCTGAAATATCGATGGAAACGCGTCCGGCAGCCTGTACGGCATCGACCACCAGGACCGCGCCATGCGCCTTCGCCAGCCGGGCGATCTCCCGCACGGGCTGGATCACGCCCGTCTCGTTGTTGGCGGCATGGACGGCGACGAGCGCCAGCCCCTCGCCCCGGTCGTGGCCGGCGAGGACCGCTTCCAGCGCCGCCAGGTCAACGATGCCGTTGCCGTCGACGCCGATCGTGTCGACCGCGCCGGGCGCAAATCGGCCTCCGCCGAGAATGCAAGGATGGTCGGCCGCCGACACCACGAGCCGCGCCATGCGCACCGGCGAGCGGCCGAGCGTCCATTCCGGCGACAAAAGCATCGTCGCCGCCTCGGTCGCACCGGAGGTGAAGATCACATGCTCGGCGCGGCTGCCGACCAGTGCGGCGACGTCGCGGCGCGCCTGCTCGACCAGCCGCCTCGCCTCCCTTCCGTCGGCATGCACCGACGAGGGATTGGCATCGACGTCGAGCGCGGCCAGCATCGCCGCCCGCGCCTCGGCCAGCAGCGGGGCGCTGGCATTGTGGTCGATATAGGCACGCTTGCCTGCCATGGCCGCGATTCTTTCATCCTTTCGCGCCCAGTGCGGGTGGACCGCGTTTTTCCTTGAAATTGCAAGGTCAGCCGTCCTATCTACCCGCACTGCAAACGGGCTGGCTACAGGCTTGCCCATTTTGAACAATTCTAAACTGGCTTCTACGGGCATGGTCCAGCCCCGTCAAGTCCAGCGGGCGCTCCGCCCGGACAGAACAGACAGCCGAGGTCGGCGGAACCGCGTGAATTGGAGTTAGCATGCCCGAGGTGATTTTCGCAGGGCCGGCAGGCCGTCTCGAAGGCCGCTACCAGCCTTCCAGCCAGAAGAACGCCCCGATCGCGATCGTGCTGCACCCGCACCCGCAGTTCGGCGGGACGATGAACAACAAGATCGTCTACGACCTGTTCTACATGTTTCAGAAGCGCGACTTCACCACGCTGCGCTTCAATTTCCGCGGCATCGGCCGCAGCCAGGGCGAGTTCGACCACGGCACGGGCGAGCTGTCAGACGCCGCCGCCGCGCTCGACTGGGTGCAGTCGCTGCATCCCGATTCCAAGAGCTGCTGGGTGGCCGGCTATTCCTTCGGCGCGTGGATCGGCATGCAGCTCCTGATGCGCAGGCCGGAGATCGAGGGCTTCATCTCGGTCGCGCCGCAGCCCAACATCTACGACTTCTCGTTCCTCGCCCCCTGCCCGTCCTCGGGGCTCATCATCCATGGCGACGCCGACAAGGTCGCGCCGGCCAAGGACGTGCAGACGCTGGTGGACAAGCTGCACACCCAGAAGGGCATCACCATCACCCAGAAGACGATGCCCGGCGCCAACCACTTCTTCTCCAACGAGGCCGACCTCCTGATCGAGGAGTGCGCCGACTATCTCGACCGCAGGCTGGCCGGCGAGCTCGCCGACCCGCGCCCGAAGCGCCTGCGGTAAGGGAGGCGGGATCGTGGAACTGCTGCGCTTCCGGCGTTTCCACGAGACGGACCTTCCGGCCTACGCGGCCTGGTTCGAGGACGAGGAGATTGCCCGCCGCGCGCCGTTCCCCGACGAGGAATGGCTGGCCGACTCGACCGCCGGCGAGGGCGTGGTGGCCGAGGTCGCCTCGCTCGACGCCGAGGGCACGCCCGTCGCCGTTCTCCGCTACGAGGAGGAAGGCGACGGCGGCATCACGATCTTCGTCGTGGTCGCCCCGGCGCAGCGCCGCAAGGGCATCGGCCAGCGGGTGCTGACCGCCTTCGCCGAGCGCGCGGCCGACCGCTTCTCGCATATCGACATCTATGTCGCGCGCGACAACGAGGCCGCGCTGGCGCTGGCGCGGCGGTGCGGCTTCCGCCTTATCGCCGGGCCGGACGACGAGGGGTTCGTCCCCTACCGGCTCACCCTCACGGCCTGACGAGGACGCCGCCGGTCACCGGCCGGCTGCAGCCCGTGGTCGTCGGGAAGGTCAGCGGCAGCCCCTTCAGCGCGCGCACCGCCAGATAGGCCCAGGCCTCGGCCTCCATCGCGTCGCCGTCGAAGCCGGCGTCCTCGGCCGCGATCACCTCGACGTTGCCCGCGCCTCGGCGCAGGTCCGCCATGATGTGCGGGTTCTTCCTGCCGCCGCCGCAGGCGATCCACAGGAGCGGCGGCTCCGGCATGTGCGCCCGCGCCTTCAGGATCGCCTCGGCGCTCACCGCCGCCAGCGTGCGCGCGCCGTCGGCAAGCGACAGGCCGTCGGCGAGGTCCGTCGTGAAGTCGCTCCGGTCGAGCGATTTCGGCGCCGGCTCGTCGAAGAACGACGCCTCGAGATAGCGCGCGACCACATCCTGCGCCGTCTCCCCGCCGCCGGCGATCCTGCCGTCCTCGTCGAAGGCCAGCCCGCTTCCGGCCGCAACCCACTGGTCGATCAGCGCATTGCCCGGGCCGCTGTCGAACGCGATCGGCGCGCCTTCTGCCGGCACGAAGGTGACGTTGGAGATGCCGCCGATGTTGACGAAGCAGACGGGAAAGCGGCGCAGGCCCTGCGGCAGCGAGGCGGCGAGCGCGGCGTGGTAGACCGGCACCAGCGGCGCGCCCTGCCCGCCATGCTCCATGTCGTTGGCGCGCATGTCGAAGACCACCGGCACGCCCGTCTCGCGCGCCAGCAGCGCCCCGTCGCCGAGCTGCACCGTCAGCCCCTCGTCGGGCCGGTGGAGCACGGTCTGGCCGTGAAACCCGATCACCTGCGGCGCGACGGAGGGATGCGCCGCCAGGAACCGCGTCACCGCCTCGGCATGGCGCAGCGTGAGGTCCCGTTCGAGCCCCGCGAGGTCGCCCGGCCTGTCCTGCCGCCCCGTCAGCGTCCGGGCGTCGTCCAGCCCCGCCTCGATGCGGGCGCGGAAGGCGTCGTCATAGGGAAAGAACCCGCCGGGCCCGCGCCGCACCATGGCCTCGCCGTCGGTGTCGAGGAGCGCGACGTCGATGCCGTCCATCGAGGTGCCGCTCATCAGGCCGATCGCCACGGTCGCCGCCATTCGTGTCTCCCTTGCGCCGACCCCCCGCACAAGCCATCCCCGTGCAGGCCGTCCCGTACAGGCCGTCCTTGTGATTCCGGCCTTCATAATGCTAAACGCCCGCGCATCCATACGCACGAAAGAACCGATCATGTCCGCCTTCAAGTCCGACTTCCTGCGCACGCTTTCCGAGCGCGGCTTCATCCACCAGATCTCGGATGAGGCCGGCCTCGACGACCTGCTCGCGAAGGAGACGGTGACGGCCTATATCGGCTTCGACCCGACGGCGCCCAGCCTGCATGCCGGCGGCCTCATCCAGATCATGATGCTGCACTGGCTGCAGAAGACCGGGCACCGGCCCATCGCGCTGATGGGCGGCGGCACCGGCATGGTCGGCGATCCCTCCTTCAAGGAGGAGGCGCGCCAGCTGATGACGCTGGAGACGATCGCCTCCAACATCGCCTCGATCAAGAGCGTGTTCTCCCGCTACCTCGCCTTCGGCGACGGGCCGAAGGAGGCGGTGATGGTCGACAACGGCGACTGGCTGCGCGGCCTCAACTACCTCGAGTTCCTGCGCGACGTCGGCCGCTACTTCTCGGTCAACCGGATGCTGTCCTTCGAGTCGGTCAAGATGCGGCTCGACCGCCAGCAGTCGCTGTCGTTCCTCGAATTCAACTACATGATCCTTCAGGCCTACGACTTCGTCGAGCTGAACCGCCGCTACGGCACCCGCCTGCAGATGGGCGGGTCGGACCAGTGGGGCAACATCGTCAACGGCATCGACCTCGGCCACCGGCTCGGCACGCCGCAGCTCTACGCGCTGACCACGCCGCTGCTCACCACCGCGTCGGGCGCCAAGATGGGCAAGTCGCTCACCGGCGCGGTCTGGCTCAACCCGGACATGCTGTCGGCCTACGATTTCTGGCAGTACTGGCGCAACACCGAGGACGCCGATGTCGGCCGCTTCCTCAAGCTCTACACCACGCTGCCGATGGCCGAGATCGCGAAGCTGGAAGCGCTGGGCGGGGCCGAGATCAACGAGGCCAAGAAGGTGCTGGCTACAGAGGTGACGGCGATGCTGCACGGCCGCGCCGACGCCGAAGCCGCCGCCGAGACCGCGCGCAAGACCTTCGAGGAAGGCGCGCTGGCCGAGAGCCTGCCGACCGTCGAACTTCCCGCCGCCGAGATCGAGGCCGGTCTGGGCGTGCTCGCCCTCTTCGTCAAGGCCGGCCTCGCCGCGTCGAACGGCGAGGCCCGCCGCCACGTCCAGGGCGGCGCGGTGCGCGTCAACGACCAGCCCGTCTCCGACGACAAGCGCGTCGTCGGCACCGGCGACGTCACCGGCGAGGGCGTCATCAAGCTGTCGCTCGGCAAGAAGAAGCACGTGCTGGTGCGGCCGGTCTGATCGTTCCTCTTAAGGGAAGCCTCATTCCGCCCCTCATCCGCCCTTCGGGCACCTTCTCCCCGTGAACGGGGAGAAGGGGA
>JAEZXF010000010.1 GCA_023419995.1 Pseudomonadota bacterium
CCGCGCCCTCGACGAGTTCGTCGTCGACGGCATCAGGACAACACTCCCCCTCTTCCGCGACCTCATCGGCAACAGCGACATCGCAAACGGCGACTACGATATCCACTGGCTCGAAAAATACCTCGCCGAGAGCGAGTGACGGAACGGGGGCGCGATGACCCGTCCTCTCGCGCCCGGAGACCGCATCCCCGCGGACCTTCTGTTGCGGGCCTATGCGACGGGCGTGTTCCCGATGGCCGAGAGCGCCGACGATCCGGAGGTGTTCTGGGTCCGGCCCGAGATGCGCGGCATCATCCCGCTCGACGCCTTCCACGTGCCGAAGAGCCTCGCCAAGACCGTCCGCCAGAACCGCTTCGAGATCCGCTTCGACAGCGACTTCATCGGCGTCATCGACGGATGCGCCGAGGCGCGCGAGGGACGCCTTTCCACCTGGATCAACCAGCCGATCCGCGAAGCCTATGGCGAGCTGTTCGCGCGCGGCTACTGCCACACGGTCGAGGCGTGGCGGGAGGGCCGGCTGGTCGGCGGGCTCTACGGCGTGACGCTCGGCCGCACATTCTTCGGCGAAAGCATGTTCTCGCGCGAGACGGACGCCTCCAAGGTATGCCTCGTCCATCTGGTGCGGCGGCTGAAGGAGCGCGGCTTCGCGCTTCTCGACACCCAGTTCACCACCGAGCATCTGATCCGCTTCGGCGCGGTCGACGTACCGCGCGGGCGCTACGAGAAGCTGCTGGAAGAGGCGCTGCAGGGCACGGCGGCCTTCGCCCCGTAAGGAATCAGTTGCCGGCGGTCTCGGGCGGCGGCACGTCGGACTGCTGCTTGCAGGCCTTGAGCCACACGTCGTAGACGGCGTGCTCGACGGCGTTGAGGCCCGGGCTCTCCGCGAACATCCATCCCGTGAAGATGCGCCGGATCTTGCGGTCGAGGGTGATCTCGTCGACCTCGACGAAGGAATCCGTCTTCGGCTCCTCGGTCTCCGGAGACGACCAGCACACGCGCGGCGTCACCTGCAGCGCGCCGAACTGCACGGTCTCGTCGATGTAGACGTCGAAGGTGATGATTCGCCCGGTGATCTTGTCGACCCCGGTGAACTCGGCCACCGGGTTGCTGCTGCGCTCGGCGAGCGCCGGCGTGCCGGACAGGGCAAGCGCGCCGAGCGCCACGCCCGCGAGGCGGCGCAGCGACGAAGTTGAACGGGTCGGCTTGGCGGCGGCTGTGGTGCCCATGCGGCGGCGGTGTCCGGTTGCGGAGTCAGTCATTCTGCCACCGGATAGACGGCAAATGTGGCGACAAATGCGAGAGATCGCCGCGCCGCCGCGATGGGCTGCCGGCGATCGCATCCGGGTTCAGGACGGCGTCCAGGCGTCGTAGTCGCCGGTGACGCGCGGCCGCTCGCCCGAGGCCAGCACCGAGCCCCTGGGGCGGTAGGCGCCGCCGGTGCCGGTCAGGTTGGGCTGGTGCGGCTTCTGCCACTCGCGCGGCTTGTAGTCCTCGCGCGAGGGCGGCGTATCGGTGCGGTGGTGCATCCAGCCGTGCCAGCCGGGCGGAATGGCCGAGGCCTCCGAATAGCCGTTGTAGATCACCCAGCGGCGGGTGCGGCCTTCCGAATCCGTGCCACCCTCGTAGTAGACGTTGCCGGCCTCGTCCTCGCCCACGCGCTTGCCGACGCGCCAGGTGTGGAAACGCGTGCCGAGCGTCTGCCCGCTCCACCAGGTGAAGAACTGCGCAAGAAAGGTCTTCATCGATTCCTCCGGCTGCCAAGCGCCGTCCGTGCTTTATGCCGTCCCGAGGCCGGGTTTGCAAGCGGCGGCGGTGCGGCGAATTCGATCGCGCGCCCGCGCCCCGGCCATGCCGGCTCAGTCAACCCAGACGATGGGCCTCTCGTAGATCAGGGCGGGGATGCCGCACCCGCCCCCGGCGCAATCGGCGGTGCGCCCGACTTCCGCGAAGCCCTGCGCCAGGTAGAAGGCGATGGCCTTCGCGTTCTCCTCCGCGACCTCGAGCCTGACGCGCCCGGCCTCGGGAAAGCAGCTTTCGATCTCGTCCAGCAGCAGGCCGCCGATGCCCCTGCCCTGAAGCTCGGGCAGCACGTAGAGCTGATGCAGCATCACGGGCTCCCCGGCGGCGGTGGCGAACGCGACGCCGCCGATGCGGGCACCGTCGTCGGCGACGAGGAACTCGGAGCCCGGCGCGGAAAGCCGCGCCCCGAGCGCCGCCAGCGAATGCCACTCGTCGGTGATCGCCGTCACCCTGTCGGCGCCGTAGATCGCGTCGTAGGTGTCGTGCCACGTCGCCACCAGCAGCGCCCGGATCGCCGGCAGGTCGCGCGCCGAGGCGGTGCGCACGAACATCGCGCTACTCGATGCCCAGCCGCGCCTTGACGAGGTCGTTGACGGCCTGCGGGTTCGCCTTGCCGCCCGTCGCCTTCATCACCTGGCCGACGAACCAGCCGGCCAGCGTCGGTTTCTCGCGCGCCTGCGCGGCCTTGTCGGGGTTGGCGGCGATGACCTCGTCCACGGCCTTCTCGATCGCGCCGGTATCGGTCACCTGCTTCAGCCCGCGCGCCTCGACCAGCGCGCGCGGATCGCCGCCCTCGTTCCAGACGATCTCGAACAAGTCCTTGGCGATCTTGCCGGAGATGGTGCCTTCCTTGATCAGGTCGATGATCGCGCCGAGCTGGTCGGGCGAAACCGGAGTCGATTCAATATCCTTGCCGGATTTGTTCAAGGCGCCGAGCAGGTCGTTGATGACCCAGTTCGCCGCGATCTTGCCGTCGCGGCTGGCGGCCAGCTTCTCGAAATAGTCGGCGATGGCCTTCTCGGACACCAGCACCGAGGCGTCGTAGGCGGAGAGGCCGAGCGTCCCCATCAGGCGCGCGCGCTTGTCGTCCGGCAGCTCCGGCAGGTCCTTGGCGAGCGCGTCGACATAGGCCTGGTCGCACTCCAGCGGCAGAAGGTCGGGATCCGGGAAATAGCGGTAGTCGTGCGCCTCTTCCTTGGAGCGCATCGAGCGTGTCTCGCCCTTGTTGGGGTCGAAGAGCCGCGTTTCCTGGTCGACCTTGCCGCCGTCCTCGAGAATGCTGATCTGGCGGCGCGCCTCGTACTCGATGGCCTGGCCGACGAAGCGGATCGAGTTGACGTTCTTGATCTCGCAACGCGTGCCGAACGCGCCGCCGGGCTTGCGCACCGAGACGTTGACGTCGGCGCGCAGCGAGCCCTCGTCCATGTTGCCGTCGCAGGTGCCGAGGTAGCGCAGGATGGTCCTGAGCTTGGTGAGGTACGCCTTGGCCTCATCGGAGGAGCGCAGGTCCGGCTTCGACACGATCTCCATCAGCGCGACGCCCGAGCGGTTCAGGTCGACGAAGGACATGGTCGGATGCTGGTCGTGGATCGACTTGCCGGCATCCTGCTCCAGGTGCAGGCGCTCGATGCCGACCTCGATCTCCTCGAAATTGCCCTGCCGGTCGGGGCCGACGGCGACCGCGACGATGCCCTCGCCGACGATCGGCTGCTTGAACTGCGAGATCTGGTAGCCCTGCGGCAGGTCGGGATAGAAATAGTTCTTGCGGTCGATGACCGACTTCAGGTTGATCTGCGCCTTGAGGCCGAGGCCGGTGCGGATCGCCTGCCGGACGCATTCCTCGTTGATGACCGGCAGCATGCCCGGCATCGCCGCGTCGACGAGGCTGACATTGGCGTTCGGCTCTGCGCCGAAGGCGGTCGAGGCGCCGGAGAACAGCTTGGCCTGCGACGTCACCTGGGCGTGGACCTCCATGCCGATGACGACTTCCCAGTCGCCGGTCGCGCCGGAAATGAGGCGCTTGGGGTCGGGCGTGCGCGTGTCGATGATCGTCATGGCAATCCGGTTCTGTCCTGGAAGTGGCTTTTCGGGCCGTGTGGCATACGGCTTTCGCTAGATCAAACCGCACGCGCATGCAAGCGCCCGCGGCCGTCGGCGCGCCGGGCTTGGCTTCCGGGCGCCGCCCCGCTATAGGCGAGGTGGAAGAACAGGTGCTTTTTGCCGTACATCTTTGAGTCCCGCTGAGGCCCTGAC
>JAEZXF010000050.1 GCA_023419995.1 Pseudomonadota bacterium
CCCCATGAACGCCGGGGCCCGCGCCATGTCCGTCACCGCCACGCTCGCCCGCTTCGCCGCCGAGACGGAAACCGCGAGCCTGCCGCCGCAGGTGCCGGCGCGGGCGCTGGCGCTGGCGAGCGACCTCGTCGGCTCGATCGTGCGCGCCGCCGGCGAGGCCGAATCGCCGCCGGCGGTGCTGGCCCTGCTGCGCCGCAGTGGGCTCGACGGCGCAGGCCCCGGCACCGTCTTCGGCATGAACCGGCGCTACGGCGCGGCGGCGGCGGCGCTGCTCAACGGCACGCTCGGCCATTCGCTCGACTTCGACGATACCCATGCCGACAGTTCGCTGCATCCGAGCGCGCCCGTGGTGCCGGCCGCCTTCGCGGCGGCCGAACTGGCGGACGCCTCGGGGCAGGACCTCCTTGCCGCCATCGCCATCGGCTTCGAGGTCGCCTGCCGCCTCGGCATGGCGCTCGACCCGACGGCGCATTACGCGCGCGGCTTCCACCCGACGGCGACCGCCGGCAATTTCGGCGCGGCCGCAGCCGCCGGGCGGCTTTTCGGGCTTGACGCGAAGCGGATGGAATCGGCCTTCGGCATCGCCGCCAGCCAGGCGTCCGGGTCGCTCCAGTTCCTCGAGAACGGCGCCTGGAACAAGCGCTACCAGGTCGGCGAGGCGGCGATGAAGGGGCTGATGGCGGCGAGCCTCGCCGCCGAGGGCTTCCACGGCGCGTCGCAGGCGCTGGAGGGGCGGCACGGCTTCCTCCAGGGCTACAGCGACGGCGCCGACCCGTCCCGCGCGGTGGCGGGGCTCGGCGAGGTGTGGGAGACGCTGCGCATCGGCGTCAAGCCCTACCCGGCCTGCCGCTACACCCATGCCGCCGTCGACGGGCTGCTGGCCTTGCGCGCCCGCCACGGCCTTGCCGCCGAGGAAGTGACGCGCGTTTCCGTCGGTCTCCACCGCAACGGCATGGCGCTGGTCGGCGACCCGGCCGCCGCCAAGCGCCGCGCCCGCTCGATCGTCGAGGGCCAGTTCTCGATGCCGTTCGCCGCAGCCGTGGCGCTGACGCGCGGCCGCTTCGGCTGGGACGACTACGACCTCCTCGCCGACCCGCAGGTCGACGCGCTGTGCGACAGGGTCGAGACGTTCCGCGAGGAGAGCCTCGAGGGGCTGACGCACCCCTTCGGCGCGACGCTCGCCGTCGAGGCGCGCGGCGAGCGCTTCGCGCTGCGCATTCCCGACCCCTCGGGCGAGCCGGAGACCTTCCCCGACGAAGCCGCGCTCGCCGCCAAGTTCGACGCGCTCGCCGCGCCCGTGCTCAACGCCGGCAGCGCCGCGCTCCAGGCGCGGCTGGCCGCCCTGCCCGGCGCGCCCTCCGTGCGCGGCCATTTCGCCCGATCCTGAAAACCCGTCCCGCAGGCAGCATCGTGACCGCATTCACCGACCCGAAGGAAGCCTATCCCGACATCCGCGAGGGCGTGCGCGCGCTCTGCGCCAACTTCCCCCCCGAGTACCACCGCAAGGTGGACGAGGCGCGCGCCTACCCGGAGGAGTTCGTCGACGCGCTGACGAAGGAAGGCTGGATGGCGGCGCTGATCCCCGAGGAGTACGGCGGCTCGGGGCTCGGCCTCGCCGAGGCCTCCGTCATCATGGAGGAGATCAACCGGGCCGGCGGCAATTCGGGCGCCTGCCACGGCCAGATGTACAACATGAACACGCTGATCCGCCACGGCTCGGAGGAGCAGCGGCGGAAGTACCTGCCGAAGATCGCCGCCGGCGAGCTGCGCCTTCAGTCGATGGGCGTGACCGAGCCGACCACCGGCACCGACACCACCAGCCTCAAGACCACGGCCGTGAGGAAGGGCGACCGCTACGTCGTCAACGGCCAGAAGGTGTGGATCAGCCGCGTCCAGCACTCCGACCTGATGATCCTGCTCGCCCGCACCACGCCGGCCGACCAGGTCAGGAAGCGATCCCAGGGCCTGTCGATCTTCCTCGTCGACGTCAACGAGGCGGTGAAGAAGGGCATGGAGGTGCGGCCCATCCTCACCATGGTCAACCACGAGACCAACGCGCTGTTCTTCGACGACCTCGAAATCCCGGCGGAGAACCTGATCGGCGAGGAGGGCCACGGCTTCAAGTACATCCTGACCGGGCTGAACGCCGAGCGGACGCTGATCGCGGCCGAGTGCATCGGCGACGGCTACTGGTTCACCGACAGGATCGTCGACTACGCCAGGGAGCGCACCGTGTTCGGCCGCCCCATCGGCCAGAACCAGGGCGTGCAGTTTCCCATCGCCGAGGCCTATGTCGAGGTCGAGGCCGCGAACCTGATGCGGTGGCAGGCCTGCCGCCGCTTCGACGCCGGGCTGGATTGCGGCGCGCAGGCCAACATGGCCAAGTATCTCGCCGCCAAGGCGAGCTGGGAGGCGGCCAACGCCTGCCTCCAGTTCCATGGCGGCTTCGGCTTCGCCTGCGACTACGACGTCGAGCGCAAGTTCCGTGAGACGCGGCTCTACCAGGTCGCGCCGATCTCGACCAACCTGATCCTGAGCTACGTCGCCGAGCACATCCTCGGCTTGCCGCGCTCCTATTAGGGAAGCACCCATGCCCGCCGCGCTCGACCTGCCGCACCTCAAGAGCTGGATCGGCAACGCCCATTCGGCACGGGACACGATCACGCCGCGCCTGGCCGCGAGCCTCGCCGCCGTCCTCGACCAGCCGGCGGCGTTCGCCGAGGGCGACCCCGCGCCCGTAGGCATCCAGTGGTGCCTGTCGCCCGAGATCGCGCCGATGTCGCGGCTGGGGCCGGACGGGCACCCGGCGCGCGGCGGCTTCCTGCCGCCGGTGCCGCTGCCGCGGCGCATGTGGGCGGGCGGGCGGCTGCACTTCCACGGCGCCTTCCGCGTCGGCGACACGATCGAGCGCCGCTCCGTCGTCAAGAGCGTCGACGTCAAGGAAGGCCGCAGCGGCGCGCTGTGCTTCGTCACCGTCGCGCACGAGTACCACGGCGCGGGCGGGCTGCTGCTCTCCGAGGAGCACGACATCGTCTATCGCGACATCGCGCCGACCGTGCCGCCACAGCCGCCGGCCGAGCCGCCGCGCGGCGACGTCGGGGCCGAGATCGCGGCGACGCCGGTGCTGCTCGCGCGCTATTCGGCCGTCACCTTCAACGGCCACCGCATCCACTACGACCGCGACTATACGCGCGACGAGGAGCTGTATCCCGGCCTCGGCGTCCACGGCCCGCTGCAGGCGACGTGGCTGCTCGGGCTGGCGCGGAAGGAGCTCGGCGGCGGCCTGCCGGAGCGGTTCGATTTCCGCGGCCGCTCGCCGCTGTTCGACGGCCAGACCGTCGGCGTCCACGCGCGGCGCGACGGCGACGGCCGGCTCGCGCTGTGGGTGACGGCGGCGAACGGCGTCGTCACGCTCGACGCGACCGCTTCCGGCCGCGCCGGCTGAGCGCGGCCCCGCCTCTCAGCCCGCCGTGCGGTAGAGCCGGCCCAGCCCCTCGATCGGCCTGTCGTAGCCGGCGAGCCGCAGCAGGTGCCACGCCATGGCGTGGTTGCTCGAGGTGACCGGCTTGCCGAGCTTGGCCTCGACCGCCTCGGCGATGCGGGCGACGCGCAGGCTTGTGCAGGAGATGAACACCGCCTCGCAGGCGTCGGAGGAGCCGACCTCGAGAATGGCCCGTTCGATCGAGCCCGGCGTGATGCGGGCGACGCGGTTGTCGTCCGGCTCGTTGAACGAGCCCATCACCGGGATCTCCAGCCCGCGCTCCATGAAGGCGGCGCGCAGCGAGTGGTTGATGGTGGCGATGTAGGGCGTGAGCAGGCCGATCCGCTTGAGCCCCATCGCCCGGAAGGCGGCGACCGCGGCGGTGACCGGGTCGGTCACCTTGACGTCGGGCAGGATCTCGCGCACCCGGCGCGCCACCTGGCTCTCGCCGATGACCAGCGCGCCCGAGGTGCAGCCGAAGCCGACCGCGTCGAGCCTCACGTCCGGGAACAGCCGCGTCGCGGCCGGGATGTCGGCCTCCATCCGGCGCAAATTGTCGGGCGTGATCTCGACCGGCGACGGCAGGCGCGATTCGTAGAGCGCGACGCCGTCCGGCACGGCGAGGCGGAACTCGTCCTCGATGGTCTGGTCGGTGCGCAGCACCAGGAGGCCGATATTGGCCAGCGTGCCGACGCCGTCGTCGGTGTCGAAGGCGATGTTCTCGATGTTCGCGATCAGGTCCGCCGGCGCGGCCGGGCTTGCAGCGGTGGTCATGGTATCCCCTTCCGGAATGATGAATGCGGGCGGCGTCAGGCGGCGGTTTCGGCCGGCGGCTCGCCGCCGAGATAGAGGTGGCGCATGGCCGGGTCGGCGAGGAGGTCGGCCGCCCTGCCCTCGATCGCCACGCGGCCCAGCGACAGCACGTAGGCGCGGTCGGCGACGCCGAGCGCCTCGAAGGCGTTCTGCTCGACCATGACGATGCACATGCCGGTGCGGTCGCGGATGGCGGCGATGGCGGCGAAGACGTCGTGCATCATCGCCGGCGACAGGCCGGCCGAGGGCTCGTCGAGCAGGAGCACGCGCGGGCCGGAGATCAGCGCGCGGGCCAGCGACAGGATCTGCCGCTCGCCGCCCGACAGCGCCGAGGCCTTGCGCTCCTGCTTGGAGGCGAGCATCGGATATTCCTTCATCAGCTCGGCGTAGCGGGCGTTGCGCTCGGCGGCGGCGAGGTGGCGGGCGCCGAGCATGATGTTGTCGGCCACCGTGAGCGTGGCGAAGACGTTGTCGGTCTGCGGCACGAAGCCCATGCCCTGATGGCGGATGCGCTCGTGCACCGGCATGCGGGTGACGTCGCGGCCCTCGATGTGGACGCCGCCACCGCGCGGCCGGACGTAGCCGGCGATGCATTTGAGCAGCGTGGACTTGCCGCAGCCGTTGGGGCCTAAGATGGTGACGATCTCGCCGCCCGAGGCGGCGAGGTCGATGCCCTGGAGGATGTCGGGGCCGTCGCCGTAGCCGGCGCGCACCTTGTCTACGCGGATCATGACAGCACCTTGGGTCGTTCGACGGACTTGCCGAGATAGGCCTCGACGACGCGCTCGTTGTCGGCCAGCTCGGCCGGCGGGCAGTCGGCGATGATCTCGCCGCGGTCGAGCACGATGCAGCGGCTGCACAGCTCGCGGATGAAGTGCATGTCGTGCTCGACGACCAGCATGGCGACGCCCTGCGCGTTGAAGGCGCGCAGGAGCTCGACCATGCGGCTGCGCAGCTGCGGATGCACGCCCGCCGTCGGCTCGTCGAGGCAGAGCAGCGACGGCCGCGTGCGCAGCGCCAGCGCAATCGACAGCAGCTTCTTCTGGCCGCCGGAGAGCGAGCTGGCCGGCTGGTGGGCCACCGCCGCCAGCGCGAACTGCTCGAGCAGCCCCTCGACCTCGGGATCCTCGGCCGGGCGGCGCGTGAACGCCTCGATCAGCCCCGCCCCCTCGCGCGAGCCGGCGGAAAGCACCTCGCGCACGCTCATGCGGTGCGGCATCGAGGGAAGCTGGAAAGTGCGGACGAGGCCGCGCCGGGCGATGTCGTGGGCGGCGAGGCCCGACAGCTCGGCGCCGCCGAAGCGGATCTCGCCGGCATCGGCGCGCGAGAAGCCGGAGACGATGTTGAGCAGCGTCGACTTGCCCGAGCCGTTGGGGCCGAGCAGGCCGACGATCTCGCCCTTGCCGACCGTGAAGCGCACATCGGAGAGCACCTGGTGCGCGCCGAACGCCTTGGCGATGCCCGTTCCCTGAAGGACCGTGTCAGACATTGCGCTTCTCCGCGATTCTCGCCTGCGGGGCGGGCGACGGGGCCTGCGCCGGACGCGCTCCGCCGATGCGCTCGGGCACCAGGCCCTGGGTGCGCCACATCAGGAAGACCAGCAGCCCGCCGCCGACCAGCGTCAGCCGCATCGCCGCCACATATTCGGCCGGCGCGCCGAGCGCGTCCTTGACGAAAGGCACGAAGGCGAACAGGAACTGCATCAGGATCGCCCCGACGATGGCGCCGAGATGGTTGCCCGAGCCGCCGATGATGACCATCGCCCAGATCAGGAACGTCTCGGCGGCGACGAGCTGGTCGGGGCCGACGAAGGTGACGTAGTGGGCGAAGACGAAGCCCGACAGCGCCGCCATCGCGCCGGCGACGACGAGGGTCGCGGTGCGCGCCGCGTTGAGGTCGTAGCCGAGCGACAGCGCCAGCAGCGGCTCCTCGCGGATCAGCTTCAGCGCCAGCCCGAAGCGGCTCTCCGTCAGCCGGCGGCAGAACCACCATGCGGCGGCGAGGATCGCCACGCACAGGCCGAGCGTCAGCAGCGGGCCGGTCGGGCGCGGCAGGTCGCCGAAGATCAGCGGGATGCCGGCGATGCCCTGCGCGCCGCCGGTCAGCCACACCTCGTTGGTCAGCAGGATGCGCAGCACCTCGGCGACGGCGAGGGTGGCGATGCCCCAGTAGTCGGAGCCGAGATTGCGGCCGAGCTGCGAGAAGGCGACGGCGATGACGGTGGAGAAGGCGACCCCGAGCGCGAGGCCGGCGACCGGGCCGAAGCCGTTGGCGAAGGCGAGCGCGGCGCCGTAGGTGCCGGCGCCGAACAGGATGATCTGGCCGAAATTGACCAGGCCCGCGAAGCCGAGCTGGAGGTTGAGGCTCAGCGCCAGCATGCCGTAGAGGCAGGCCATGATGGCGACATGGAGAAGGAATTCAAACACGCTTCACCTCGCTGACGAACAGGCCGTGCGGCCTGACGAGAAGGACGATCACCAAAAGCAGGAACGAGGCGGCGGTGGCGTAGGCGGCGGGAACGAACAGGAAGGACTGCCCGAACAGCGGGCCGAAATTGACGTTGGTGACCAGCGTTTCTGCGATGGCGATGACGACCGCGCCCACTGCCGCGCCGAGCGCGTTGCCGAGGCCGCCGAGGATGGCCGCCGCGAAGATCGGCAGCAGCATCTCCATGCCGAGCTGGGCGCTCATCTCGCCCTTGACCGAGATGCCGATGCCGCCCAGCGCCGCCATGATGCCGGACAGGAACACCACGGTGTTGGTGACGCGGCGCGTGTTGATGCCGGTGCCGGCCGCCAGCACCGGGTTGGTGGCGGTGGCGCGCATGCAGCGGCCGAGATCGGTGCGGAACAGGATCAGCGCGAAGGCGGCGATGGCCAGCGCGCTGATGGTGACGGAAATCAGCTGATGCTCGGTGAAGCGGGCGCCGAGGAAGCGGATCGGCGGGCCGATCTCCAGCTCGAAGCGCTGCGGGCGCGGGCCGGCGGTGACGAGGAAGACGGCCGAGAACACCATGCTGAGCGCCAGCGAGCCGACCATGGCGATGGCCGAGCCGGCGGCGAGCAGCCGCTCGAAGATCAGCACGTTGAGCACCACCGCGACGACGCCGACGAAGGCGCAGGCGAGCAGGCCGGCGACCATCAGCGGCAGGCCGAGCATCTGCAGGCCGAGCGCGACCAGCGCGCCGGTGGTGGCGTACTGGACGAGCGTGACGTTGGGAAACCGGATCAGCGAGTAGACGCTGCTGAGGCCGATCGCGATCAGAGCCAGGTCCACGGACCTGATG
>JAEZXF010000139.1 GCA_023419995.1 Pseudomonadota bacterium
CTCCGTCAGCGAGCTGGCCGACACCTATCACGAACTGACGATGCGCCTGGTCGGCGCGCGCCCGAAGGGGCAGGATACCAGGGAGGATATCCATGTACGATCACGCAATGAGCTTCGGGCTTGGTGAGGAGATAGACGCGCTGCGCGACACCGTGCGCCGCTTCGCGCAGGACCGCATCGCCCCCATCGCCGCCGACATCGACCGCGACAACGACTTTCCGCCGCATCTGTGGGAGGAGATGGGCGCGCTCGGCCTGCTCGGCATGACCGCCGACCCCGACTACGGCGGCACCGGCATGGGCTATGTCGCCCACGTCGTCGCGATGGAGGAGATCAGCCGCGCCTCGGCCTCGGTCGGCCTTTCCTACGGCGCGCACTCCAACCTGTGCGTCAACCAGATCAGCCGCTGGGGCACGGGCGAGCAGAAGGAAAAGTACCTGCCCGCTTTGTGCGCCGGCACGACCGTCGGCGCGCTGGCGATGTCGGAGCCCGGCGCGGGGTCCGACGTCGTGTCGATGCGCCTGCGGGCGGAGAAGCGCAACGATCGCTACGTGCTCAACGGTTCGAAGATGTGGATCACCAACGGCCCCGACGCCGGCACGCTGGTGGTCTACGCCAAGACCGACCCGGAGCGGGCCTCGCGCGGCATGACCGCCTTCCTGATCGAGCGCGGGATGGCCGGATTCTCGGTCGCCCAGAAGCTGGACAAGCTCGGCATGCGCGGCTCCAACACCGGCGAGCTGGTGTTCGAGGACGTCGAGGTGCCGTTCGAGAACGTGCTGGGCGAGGAAGGCCGCGGCGTCGAGGTGCTGATGTCCGGCCTCGACTACGAGCGCGTGGTGCTGTCGGGCGGGCCGCTCGGCATCATGGCGGCGGCGATGGACGTCGCCGTGCCCTACAGCCACGAGCGCAGGCAGTTCGGCCAGCCGATCGGCTCGTTCCAGCTCGTTCAGGGCAAGCTCGCCGACATGTACACGACGATGAACGCCTGCCGCGCCTATGTCTACGCCGTGGCGGCGGCCTGCGACCGCAGGGAGACGACGCGCAAGGACGCGGCCGGCTGCATCCTCTATGCGGCGGAGAAGGCGACGCTGGTTGCGCTCGACGCCATCCAGATCCTCGGCGGCAACGGCTACATCAACGACTATCCGACCGGCCGCCTGCTGCGCGACGCCAAGCTCTACGAGATCGGCGCCGGCACGAGCGAGATCCGCCGCTGGCTGATCGGCCGCGAGATGATGGCCGAGGGCGCCTGACGCCACCTCCTCCCCCGGGGCCTTCCCTTCCCGTCCCCGCCGTTCCAGACTGGCCGAAAAGCCCGAGGAAAAGATGCCCGCACTCCAGTCGCAGATTTCGCCCGCATCCGAAACGTTCAAGGCCAATGCCGAGCGCATGCGCGGCCTCGTCGCCGACATCGCCGGCAAGGCCGGGGTCGTCGAGTGCGGCGGCAGCGACGAGGCGCGCGAGCGCCATGTCTCGCGCGGCAAGCTCCTGCCGCGCGCCAGGCTGGCGCAGCTTCTCGACACCGGCGCGCCCTTCCTCGAGATCGGCCAGTTCGCGGCGTGGGAGATGTATGGCGGCGACATCGCGTCGGCCGGCATCATCACCGGCATCGGCCGGGTCGAGGGCACGGAATGCGTCATCGTCGTCAACGACGCGACGGTGAAGGGCGGCACCTACTATCCGGTCACGGTCAAGAAGCACCTCAGGGCGCAGGAGATCGCGGCGCAGAACAACCTGCCCTGCATCTATCTGGTCGATTCCGGCGGCGCCAACCTGCCCAACCAGGACGAGGTTTTCCCCGACCGCGAGCATTTCGGCCGCATCTTCTTCAACCAGGCAAACATGAGCGCGGCGGGCATCCCGCAGATCGCCTGCGTCATGGGCTCGTGCACGGCGGGCGGCGCCTACGTGCCGGCGATGTCGGACGAGACGATCATGGTGCGCAAGCAGGCCACCATCTTCCTCGGCGGCCCGCCGCTGGGGAAGGCCGCGACCGGCGAGGAGGTGACGGCGGAGGAGCTCGGCGGCGCGGACCTGCACACGCGCGAATCGGGCGTCGCCGACCACTACGCCACCGACGATGCCCATGCCATCGCCATCGTGCGCCGCATCGTCAAGAACCTGAACCGGAACAAGCAGATAGGGCTTTCCCTGCGCAAACCGATTCAGCCGCTTTACGCAGCGGACGAGATCTACGGCGTGGTGCCGGCCGACCTGCGCCAGCCCTACGACGTGCGCGAGATCATCGCCCGCATCGTCGACGGCTCGGAGTTCGACGAGTTCAAGCAGAACTACGGCACCACCCTCGTCACCGGCTTCGCGCACCTCCACGGCATGCCGGTCGGCATCCTCGGCAACAACGGCGTCCTGTTCTCGGAAAGCGCGGTCAAGGGCGCGCATTTCATCGAGCTGTGCTGCCAGCGCAGGATCCCGCTGATCTTCCTGCAGAACATCACCGGCTTCATGGTCGGCCGCAAGTACGAGGCGGGCGGCATCGCCAAGGACGGCGCCAAGCTGGTGACGGCGGTCGCCACCGCGCGGGTGCCGAAGCTCACCGTCATCGTCGGCGGCTCGTTCGGCGCCGGCAATTACGGCATGTGCGGCCGCGCCTATTCGCCGCGCTTCCTGTGGATGTGGCCGAACGCGCGCATCTCGGTCATGGGCGGCGAGCAGGCGGCGACCGTGCTGGCGCTGGTCAAGCGCGAGGGCATCGAGCGCAAGGGCGGCACGTGGAGCGCAGAGGAAGAAGCCGAGTTCAAGCGCCCGACGCTGGAGAAATACGAGCGCGAGGGCCATCCGCTCTATTCGTCGGCGCGGCTGTGGGACGACGGCATCATCGACCCGGCCCGCACGCGCGAGGTGCTGGCGCTGTCGCTGTCGGCCGCGCTCAACGCACCCATCCCCGACACGAAGTTCGGCGTGTTCAGGATGTGAGAGAAGCGTGCGCGACCCGTTGACCGCAGATGGCCGAATGCGATAGGCACATGCTCGAGGCACCCGTAGCTCAGCTGGATAGAGTGCTGCCCTCCGAAGGCAGAGGTCACAGGTTCGAATCCTGTCGGGTGCGCCATTTTCTTGTCTCACGTCAGTTCGCTTCGCTCACGCCTCCGACG